>WGCP01000163.1 GCA_015493715.1 Desulfobulbaceae bacterium | reverse complement strand
AGGCACCCTACCACCAAAAGACCGCTCAGGTAACGCGAAAAACCTCTTCAAGGGTGGTCAGCCCGGCCAGCACCTTGCGCAGGCCATCCTGACGCAGGGTGCGCATGCCCATGGCCAACGATGCCAGGGCCTGCCTTTTGAGCTGACCGGCGTCCGAGGTCGTCAGAATCAGACTTTTCAGGGTATCGTTGAGCACCATCAGCTCAAAAAGTGCTATCCGACCCTTATATCCCGTTCCCATGCATTCCGGACATCCATGCCCATGGTAGAGCACTCTGTCGCCGAACTTGATGGGAGAAAGACCGACCCGGGCCAGGTATTCCTGGTCCGGCTTATAGGAATCCCGGCAGTGGGGACAGATTTTACGCACCAGCCGCTGGGCAAGGATAGCATTCACCGAAGAGGAGACCAGAAACGGTTCCAGCCCCATATCAATGAGCCGGGTCACGGCGGAGGCAGAATCATTGGTATGTAGGGTTGAAAAGACGAGATGGCCGGTGAGGGCGGATTGAATAGCAATCTCAGCGGTTTCCAGATCACGAATTTCACCAACCAGTATAATATCGGGATCCTGACGAACAATGGTGCGCAGGCCGCCGGCAAAGGTCAATCCGATCTTGGTATTGACCTGCATCTGGCTGATTCCATCGATCTGATACTCGATGGGATCTTCAACGGTAATGATATTGATGCCGGGCTGATTCAGGATGGAGAGCGCTGAATAAAGGGTGGTCGTCTTACCGCTGCCGGTGGGGCCGGTGACGAGGATGATGCCGTAAGGCGCCTTGATCAACTGCAGGAACCGGCCCAGATCCGCCTTGCTCATGCCCAGACTTTCCAGGGAGAGCAGGACCGTCGATTTGTCGAGAAGACGCATGACCACCCGCTCGCCGAATGCCGTGGGCAGCGTTGATACCCGGAGATCGATATTCTTATCAGCAATCCGAATCTCAATCCTCCCATCCTGGGGAAGCCTTTTTTCGGCAATATCCATCTTGGCCATGATCTTGATGCGGGAGATCAGCTTGGACTGGACATGCTTGGGCGGTGAATACATATCATAAAGAATGCCGTCCACCCGCTTACGGATCTTGACCCGGTCCTTATAGGACTCGATATGGATATCACTGGCATTGTCACGCACGGCCTGGGAAAGGACCAGATTGACCAGCTTGATAACCGGCGCATCGCTGGTATCATCAAGCAGGTCCGCCGTCTCCTCGATTTCCGAGAGGATGGACTCGGGATCTTCTTCGTCGATATCCTGTAATACCTGATCGGCGGCATCCCGACTCCCCGAATCATAGGCGGAGTTAATGGCCACAAAAATCTCTTCCTGCGGTGCAAGAACAGTCTGGATCCCGTCCCACTGCAAAATTCCGGTCAAATCGTCGAGCTGCTGAAAATAATGAGGCTCGGCCACGGCAACATAGCACTCATCCGGTGTCGCCACCGGGATCATCATATATTTTTTCAAAAAACCGATGGCAACCCGGTCAATAAAAAAAGGGTCCAGGTCCGCCGGTAGTGTGATGCGCAGATCCAGACCGGATTGGATGGAACGGGCCCGGAGCAGGTCTTCCTCACTGATCTTCTTCCGCCCAACCAGCATCTCGCCGAGACGGCGGCCATTATCCGCCTGAACGGTTAAGGCGTCCTGAATATCCCCAGGCTCAACCCCGAACTGTTCGACAAGAATTTCACCGAGATGCTTCATAATGATTTATTTTTATTCCGTAATTACTCATGGAGTGAAGCACCTTACCCGGCATAACCCCCATACTTGTAACTGCTTACAGGGTGCCGGAAATTTTCGTGATCAGGCCGGCGTAGCGTATTAGTCATACGTAAGTCAGCCTGAGCGCGGAGGTAAGCGTAGACTCCGAAGATTCGGTGCCCTGTGAGCAGTTACTTTATTCCTTAAGCTTCTTTTGATTATTTTTCAACTGGTCCAGATTTTCTTTGGCAAGTTTTTTTAATGATTCTATGGCCGCAGCGCCACCGACGAACTGATCGGTGGTTTCAAGCCGCAATACCTTGTTGTATAATTTCGCGGCCCGTTCTCTATCGCCCTGGCGCTCACAGGCAACCCCAAGATTAACCAGGGCATAGGGATTCTTCGGATCAATCTTCAAGGCCTCTTCAAAATACTCTTTTGCCCTGTCATACTCCTTGTTCTTCAGCCCGGCAAAGCCGAGATTCGTCAGTTCCATGGAGTGCTGCGGATTCGGCGCCTTGTTTAACTGGTCTTCCACAATGGCGCTGGAACCCTTTTTGACATCCTCCATGATATCACGTTTCTTATAATAAATAGAGGCCAGTTCCGCAGGATTATCGACAATTTTCGGGGTGATAAAAATATACAGATTGGTTTTATTATGAAAGGTAGTCCGTGTTTTAAACAGCCAGCCGAGAAGGGGTATATCACCAAGTAACGGCACCTTAAACTCACTGGATGAGGAATCCTGTCCGATTATGCCGCCGATAACAATAGTCTCGTTATTATGGACGACCACGGTGGTGTCGGCTTTTCGCTTGAAGGTGGTCGGCGTACCGCTGACATCATTGGGATTTTTCAGTTTGATCACCTCCGCCATGATCTCAAGCCTGAGTACATCGAAATGGTTAATCTGCGGGGTGATTTCCAATGTGGTTGCCACATCCTTGTATTCATAGTTGGTATAATCCTGCTGGGCGGTTGTGGTATTCTGGCTGGTAATATAGGGCACGTTTTCACCAACAACGATAGAGGCCTTCTTATTGTCCATGGTCAGGATCTGCGGAGTGGCCACGATATTAATGTCGGAATCATTGCGGAAGGCCTTGAGGACGGCACCCAGATTGGGAAAGACGACATTGCCTATTTTAATGCCCTGCTTCAGGACGCCGAAGGTGAACCCGCCCAGAAGGACCGGCGGCGTTTCCTTCAAACCGTTCAACACGTCAAAGGGTCTGGCCGGATTGCCGCTGAAACCTGTTGCCACCTTGCCGGTGCCGTCATCAAAATCGCCTGCTCCACCCCACTGCACGCCCACTTCAAAGGATTTATCCGCCGAGACCTCCATGATCAAGGCCTCGAGATACACCATGCGCCTCGGGATATCCAATTTCTTAATGACGTCTTCAAGGGCCATGTACTCCTCGCGCGGAGCGGTAATGATAAGCGAGTTGGTTTCCTTATCGGCGGTAATCTTTACCTGGTCTGAAATTGCCGGGGCCCTTGTACGGACTTTCTTTGTGCCGGCCTTTTTTTCCGGCAGATTGGCCAACACCTTGACCATTTCCTCGGCATCGGCATTTTGCAGGTAATAGACATGAATATCGCCCTCTCCCCGGGGAATTTCCGTATCAAGCTGGACAAGAAGTTTTTTAATCTTTTTAATTTGCGGCCCGGGAGCAAAAACGATGAGCGAGTTGGTCCGCTCATAGGGAATAACGCGAATGATCTGACGACGTGACCCTTTTTTCACCGCATTTTGAAAAAGCCTGCCGATGGATTTTGCCACCGCCGAGACCGAAGCGTATTTCAAAGGCAGGATAGCGACCTCTTCACCGATGGAGGGAACATCGATGGCCTTGATAATATCCAGGAGCCGCTCAATATTGGACTGAACATCGGTAATAATCAGAATGCCGGATTCCGGATGAGCAATAACCACACTGGTCTTGGACACCAGGGGGGCCAGAATCTTTTTCACTTCACGGGGATCGGCATTGGTTAATTTGATTATCTGGGTGACGACCTTATCTTCCGGGTAGTGCACGCCCGGCTTGCGGATGGTGGCGATGGCCTTGGATCGTGCCTGTACCGCCGGGACGATTTTAATTATCGACCCACTGGGGACCGTGGTAAAGCCATTCACCTCCAGAACCGACTCAAAGACCTTGTATGCATCCTCCTCGGAAATCCTGGTAGGCGAAATAATAGTCACCTTGCCCCGCACAGCCCGGTCAACGACAAAATTCTTTTTTGTCAACTCACTGATATACTTAATAAACAGGTTGATATCCACATCATTAAAATCAATGGTAACATATCGTTGCGACTGTGATGTCCGTGGCTGTACGGTCCCCGGCCGGGACGCATATGACGGCCCGGAAAACCAGAGAAGTACCGACAGGCAACAAAATAGTACACTATATAATCTTACACGCATGGAACGCACATTCTTTACCCCGATACTGGTCGTTTTTCTTTGCACTGTTCTCTATTCCGGAATGTCCATGAAAAAAACATGCCTTCCGATTCCGACTAAAGAGCTGTCCGCAAACAGGTTAGACAGCTCTTAATTATTGAGTTCTTCCAACTCCGGCGCAAGACTTTGTGGAGCGTCGGCTTCCGGTACACCTTCATCAAAAGCCGGCACCTCGGGTTTTTCCTGTTCCGGCCGACGGATGCGCTTCTTCGGCCGGAAACTTACCCGTCGATGCGGAACAACCGGGGCAGGCATCCCGCCGGTTTCTCTGAAAAAAGAGGATTTCTGACGCTGAAGACCGGAAGAGGGCGGCTCCGGCATAAAGCCACCTCGGGTACCTCCGTTCCCACTCCCCTTGCGCTCCTTGATCAACAAAAACTGTTTTCTACCGTTAAATTCAAGAATGACCTTACCCCGTTCAATGGCGGTTATCAATGCCCCCTGAACGGCATCGCCGACCTGATAAAGATCCTGCTTCTTCTCCTTTTCGTCGACGATAATTGCCCGGGAATCCCGTTCATCACCGCTGATGGTCCCCTGGAGCACCAGTTTAAGGGTCGTTTCCTTTGGCTCTTCCTTAACCACCGGGGCGATTTTCTTTTTGGAACCGCCGTCCTCGACCAGCACGGCCTCAAAAATATTACGATCAATGATGGACTGAAAATCATGCTTATTTTTCTTTGGCACAGGCGACTTTTTCACCTGTTTCCGGCCGGTGGTCGAAGCGGCGGCAAGCTGTTTTTCCGCCGACCCGGAAGTGGAAAGCAGCCGCTTTTCCAGGCGGCCATACCAAAGGTGGACACCCGCATACACCAGAATGAAGAGCAATACAAGTGTTACGGCTCGACGGACCACCCCTACCTCCTGTTCCCCTGGAGACGATTCATAGCCTCGGACAAACCATTTGCAAAATGAATGCCTGGTTCAGCTGCAATACCGCTGAGGGTAAAAGGAAGACTGCCGTTCTTGAGAAAGGAACGGATCATCCCGGCCATCTTGTTATTACCGCCCCCGGTAAACAGTTCCGACCGGGGCGTCAACCTACCGGTAAACTGCAGTCGAAAATCGGCTAGACTGTCCGCCGGTTCAATCCGACCGTTGAATGTGGCCATCATTTTCGGCGATACAAATTTTCCCTTTTCAATAATCCACCTGCCTTCCCGATACGTAAATGGAGTCTCGATAGTCGAATACGGCAGCTTGACAAGGCCAAGGACTGCTTTCCTCAAAGGCAAGGTGCCGTCACGAAAGATTATCTTGCCGTCTATTGTCTGCTTTTCCGCATCCCGGCGGCTGCCATGCCAGGAAAAACTGCCGTCGGCAATTCCACCTACCTTTCGCTGTAAACTCTTGCGTAGCGCCTCCATCTGCTGAACCTGGAGTCCGGTAAATTTTCCCCGGCAATCAAATTGTCGAAAACCTGTACCGGAAACAAGACTCCCCTCGGCAGTACCACCGAAAAGACGCATACGGTACCTGATCAATTTATTTTTACTCAAAAGTCGCGCCGGGTCGGGAACAAGATCAAGCTGTCCGATCCTAATCAACGGTACCTTTTCCCGGACCGGGGTGATCGTTATGCCGCTTACATGTATACGCCCCGGCAAGACGGGTTTCAACGTCTCTATGTTCCAGACATAACGCGGAGTTTCGGTATTCAACTGATGTTCCAGCCAGGTTTTCACCGTATCCGTCGGAAATTTCCACCAAAGCAGGCAGACCAGCACCACCAGGGTATACAGCAGGTAGCCGAGTGACGACAGCAACCAGCGCATCATGGCACCATTTCCCGTTTTTGCTGTTGCCTACCCATGACCATTCTCCCGGCGGTTGATACTGATTACCTGAATCAGCACATCAAGACTTTTTTTTATTTTTTTATTCTCCTGGATGGATATCCGTTTGATCGTCACGATATTTTCGGGTGATTCAATATGATTCAGAAAATCAACCAACTGCTGGATCCCGATGGCCTGTAACTTCATTTCCACCATGATCTGCCGCAATGTTCCCTCGCCGGTCATGGACGACGGCTTCATATAGGCGATATGGTCCTTGATTTTACTCTGGGTCGCCATTTGTTCCAGAAAGGAAAACAAACTGAATCCGGCGGCCCTGGCAGCAAGCTGTTTTTCGAGGCTGTTGCTCTGCGCATGCAGTTGTCCATATTTCTGCTGCATGGCCTTCATGTCAACAATCTCCCGCTCCCTGGCGGCAATCGCCCGGGCAAGCCGTTTCCGCTTGTCAAGAAGGGGGAACATGACAAACTGGACAAAGGCAAAAAACAGCAGCACAACGGCACCTGTCAACAGGGTTGTTTTGTCCCGTTTTGACAGCGCCATCAGGAGGCCTCACTCAACAGCAGGTGAATTTCAAAACGAATTTTGCCCTTTTTCTTGTCTGCGGCAGCCGACACGATCTTAACCTCGGCATACCGGGGGGAAGCGGCAAGTTTATTTTTAATCACATCCACGTTGTTAAAGGCATCGGTTACTCCTTTCATTTGCACGCTTTTCCGGTCAATCACCAGTCGGGAGACATGAATGGTTACATCTTTGGGGATACGGGTGGAAATATCGGCTAGGAGAGTAAGCGCTCGTTTTTCGCCGGAAAATAGCGGCAATGCAACTTCTGCACCCTGGACCTCCTGCAATCTGGACTTCATCTGCAGATAGGGACGGGTTACCTTGGTCGCCTTGGGAAAGGTCTGTTTATAGAGACTCACCATTTGTTTATGCAGATCGGCGGCACGGACATCAAGGTTGTGGTAGCCGACCCATAACAGCGCGGAACCAACAAGAAGAACCAGGCCGATGCCGGCCGCAATCGCCGTTAAAGAACGTCTGGAAAAAAGAGAAATCGGCCCTGGAGCAAACTCATCTTTGAGGAAGTTCAGTCCGGTCTGTTTTTTCTTTTTCAGCAGTCCACTGACGGCAAGAAGAAGGGCGGATCCATAGAGCCGGTTATTCCATTGACCCTGGACCGATTCCGCAAGCCTCATTCCGGAAAGAACATCCATCGGCTCCCAGGTAATTGCCGACAGCTTAAGCTCCCGGCCGAAAAACGACTGCCAGGAACCAGATGCGGCAATGCATCCTGAAAGGATCACCTGCTGCGGAGACAATGGTCCTTCGCCATCCGCGCCGACATAATACAGGCTGCTGAGAATGCGCTCACAAACCGCATGCATATACTGCTCGGCTGTTTTTCGATCAATGGTCAGTACGATTTCGCCATTTCCGGTCAGGGACGTGGTAAAAACCGGCTCCGGATAGGCTATTCTCCGCATAAAGACAACCTGTCCCTCCGCCCACAGGGCCATATTCAGGGCATGGGAACCACTATGGAGAAACAGGGTCGAGTCATTTTGAACCTGGTCACCGGCCATATATTGCCGCACCAGGAGCTCAAGGGAAACAGCAATGGTTCGCACCGGCAGTCCATTTTCCATTAATGCAGGAAAAAAGCCTGTCAGCATATCTTTTTCTACTGCGGCCACCATTACCCTGCTTCCCTGGT
>WGCP01000162.1 GCA_015493715.1 Desulfobulbaceae bacterium | reverse complement strand
GGGAGCAGGAAATCCTCATTCACGTTGCCCGCGGATATACCAGTAAAGAGATAGCTGAAAAATGTCTGCTCAGTGAAAAAACCGTGGCTACCTATCGTTCCCGGGGCATGAGCAAATTAGGCCTTGAAAAACGATCCCAACTTGTCCGCCTGGTTATGCGTCTTGGTAAGATGGGATAGGCTAAGGTGGGTTTCACCCGCAACCCAATTAATCGTAGGAGCGGCTTCAGCCGCGAAATTTTCATGGTTATCCAAATGATTCAATGAGCTATTCGCGGATAAATCCGCTCCTACAACACATGCAATAACATGCGTAACCTTATTTTTAGATAAACATATCGAAGTTTCCCCTACCCGGCCTGAGTCCCTGTCAGGGATTTCCCTACAAAAAGTCACATTTTCCCCGCTTTTCCCAGACATCCCTCAGGTGTATCCTCCATAATCAAGAAGAGATCATCCGTACCATTCCGGCCTGTTCTCCGAAAATAACAGGTCCTAACAGCAAAGAGGAGGATTCAATGGCTCTCATTGACATCGAACCGCATGAAATCAGACAGCGCATGATCAACGATTTGCAACGTGCTCTGAAAAAACCCGTCTACAAGAGGCATTGGGCCATGGTCATCGACCAGGCCAAATGTGTCGGCTGCACGGCCTGCACTACGGCATGTGTCGCCGAAAATCATCTGCCGCCGGGAGTTGTCTACCGGCCGGTGGTTGAAACCGAGCACGGCACATATCCCAATGTCCACAAAACATTTCTGCCTCGTCCCTGCATGCAGTGTGATGATCCTCCCTGCGTCAAAGTCTGTCCGGCGCATGCAACCTGGAAACGGACCGACGGTATTGTCGAAATTGACTACAACCGTTGTATCGGCTGCCGATACTGTATCAGCGCCTGTCCTTATTCGGCCCGAACCTTCGATAAAGGATATTTTTATACCGACGGCACACCGGAAATCATGCCTTATGAAAAGGAACCCAACTTTGAATACGGCAAAGAATGGCCCCGTACGGACAGGGAAAGCTCTCCCATCGGTAATACCCGTAAATGCACCTACTGTATCCACAAGGTGGAAAAAGGGATGCTGCCCGCCTGCGTGACCACATGCATCGGCGATGCCACCTATTTCGGTGACGCCAATGATCCCAAAAGCCTTGTTGCCGAACTGCTTTCCTCGCCCCGAGCCAGAAAACTGCGGGAAGAGGAAGGAACAAAGCCGACAACTACGTATTTAGTTTAAAAAGGAGGGACGCAGCATGAAAAAATTTATAAAGGTAATTGTCTGGCTGATCGCCGTCATCGGTTTTGGTGTCGGATTATATGGTCTATATCTCCGTTTTACCACGGGTCACAGGATGACCGATTACGGATCCTATATTCCCTGGGGCCTGTGGGTAGTATTTTATATCTACTTTATCGGCCTCTCCGCCGGCTCTTTTCTACTTTCCACCCTGGTCTATGTCGGCAAGATTGAGCGGTTGGAAAAAATCGGCAAACTTGCCCTGTTCACGGCATTCGGCTGTCTGGTAGCAGCTCTTTTCTCCATCTGGCTGGACCTTGGCCATATGGCTCGGGTGGGCAACGTCCTGTTCCATATGAACCTCAATTCAATGATGTCCTGGATGGGTATTTTGTATTCAGCCTATTTTGCAATTATTCTCATCGAACTCTGGTTTGCCCTGCGTATTGATCTGATTGAAACGGCCAATACCGGCAGGGGAGGATCGGCTGGATTTGCCAAATTCCTCACCTTTGGTTCCACAGACACCTCTGCCGAATCCAAGTCTCGCGACCATGCTAAGCTGAAAGTCCTGGGGATCATCGGCATTCCCCTGGCCATAGCCTTTCACGGCGGCGTCGGCTCGCTCTTTGGTGTTATCCAGGCCCGACCGCACTGGAACAGTGGCCTGACCCCCATTGCCTTTCTCATCGGCGCCCTTGCTTCGGGCGGCGCTTTGTTGACCGCTGTCGTCTATATCTGGGGTCCGGATAAGAACAAACAAAAGCTCAATGAAATGATGAAATTTCTGGGGCGCATTGTTCTGGCACTGGTGCTCTTTGATTTTCTCCTTGAAATTGCCGAGTTCCTGGTTGGTCTTTATTCAGTCGCCCCTGCAGAACGGCTGCCCCTGGAAGCCATTTTAAATGGCCCCTACTGGTATGTATTCTGGATCATCCACTTTGCCCTTGGTGTAGTCCTGCCCGCCGTTATCCTTTTTTCCACAGCCGTACCCAAGGGACGGCCGGACAAAAACGTAGGCGGCGCCATTGCCTTTGCCTGTCTGCTGGTGGCGGTCACCTTTATCGCAGTTCGCTTTAATATCGTTATCCCGGCCCAAATCAACCCGGAAATTCCAGGCCTTGAGTATGCTTTCAGTGGTCCGGGCCTTAAATTCACCTACCTGCCGACCACCATGGAATGGCTGGTTTCTCTCTGCATTACCTCGTTTGGCATCCTGATCTTTCTGATCGGAGAAAAATTACTGCCGATCGTCAAAAATGACAACAGGGAGGTGGCATAAATGAGCAAGCACACACATACTGACAAGGATACACAGGCAACCATGAAGAAATACATCGAAATCGACGGAGAAAAATTGACCTTAAACAGGCGCACCTTTCTCAAAAGTACGGCCTTTTTCGGCGGTGTGATGGCGGCTAGCCGCATTCCCGGAATGAATCTTTTTTCTCCAGACAATGCCATTGCAGAGAGCAGCGCCACCGCTGATGCATACCCCTTTAACGACCCGGAAAATGTGATCTATTCCTGTTGCCTGCAGTGCCATACGGCCTGTACCATCAAAACAAAGATCTTAAACGGAGTCATGGTCAAGGTAGAGGGCAACCCCTACAGCCCCATGAATATGCATCCTCATCTTTCCTATGATATGCCTGCCAGAGAGGCCGCCATCTATGACGGCCGCCTCTGTCCCAAGGGAAATGCCGGGGTGCAGACCCAGTACGATCCCTACCGCATCCGCAAGGTACTCAAACGAAAACCCGGCAGCAAACGTGGTGAAAACCAGTGGCTGACCATTGACTTTGACAAGGCCATTGAGGAGATCGTCAACGGTGGCGACCTGTTTGGCGAGGGAAAGGTGGAAGGGATAAAGGATATTCTTGTCATTCGTGATCCGGCCCTGATGAAGGCGCTCAAGGATGATACGGGCAAAGTAAGCAAGGGTGAAATGAGCCTGGCCGATTTCAAGGCCAGAAATACGGAAAATCTTGATAAACTCATTGATCCGGACTTGCCGGATCTGGGACCGAAAAATAACCAGTTTGTCTTTCTTGCCGGTCGAATCGAGCACGGCCGCAAGGAATTTGCCAAACGCTGGTGCAATGATTCCCTGGGCTCGGCCAACTGGTACGAACATACAACGGTCTGCGAGCAGTCACATCACATCGCCTTTAACGAATCCACTAAAAAATACAGCCATGGAAAATGGGGACATGGCAAGCATCATCTCAAACCGGATATTCCCAATGCCCGTTTTGTCATCTTCTTCGGCACCAGCCCCTTTGAGGCCAACTTTGGGCCGACAAACTGGGTTTCCTATATCACCAATGCCATGTCCAGAAACGGTATGAAGATTGCTGTTATTGATCCACGCTGCAGTCATACTGCGGCCAAGGCCAACTACTGGGCGCCGATAAAATGCGGCGGCGACGCCCCCCTGGCCCTGGGCATGATCCGCTGGATCATTGACAACAAACGCTACAATGAAACCTATCTCCGGGCATCCAATCGGAGCGCCGCTGCTAAAAGCGGCGATACCACCTGGACCAATGCCACCCATCTGGTGGTGCTGGGGAAGGACGGCAAGACCGGGACCAGGATGCTACGCGGCAGTGACGTCGGTCTGGGCAGTGCAGATACCTTTGTGACCAGTGTCAACGGCCAGCTGATTGCCATGGATCCTTATAAGAAAGAGGATACCCCTGTTGTCGGTGACCTGTTTGCTGAGGGAACAATCAATGGGATCAGGTACAAAACCGGTTTTGGCCTGCTTAAAGACATCGTTGATGAACGCAGTGTCAAGGACTGGGCCCTAGAAGCAGGCCTTGACGATGATTCTCTGCTGATCACCCTGGCTCGCGAGTTTACCAGCTACGGCCACAGGGTCATGGCCGATATGTACCGCGGACCGGTACAGCACACTAACGGCTATCATAATGGACGGGCCATCATTGCCCTGAATATGCTGGTAGGTAATGGTGACTGGAAGGGCGGCATGCAGCCTGGCGGCGGTCACTGGCATGAAGACGGCAGCAAAAAAGGGCAGCCGTTTCCTTTGAAAAAAATGCATCCGAACAAACTGGGCAAATTCGGCATCAAAATCAGCCGGGAGGGCATCGCCTACGAGAAAAGCCTATTGTTCAAGAAACACGGCTACCCTGCCAAACGGCTCTGGTACGCGTATACCGGCAGTGTGTATCAGGAAGTCATTCCCAGCGCTGTGGACGGCTATCCCTACCACCTCAAAGCACTGTATCTACACAAGGGAACGCCCGGTCTGTCGGTACCTGGAGCCAACACCACCATTGATTACCTGCGTGATCCCAAAAAGATCCCGCTGCTCATGGCCGACGATATCGTTATCGGTGAAACCTCCATGTACTGCGATTACCTCTTCCCCGATACTGCAATATGGGAGCGCTGGGGCACACCCCATACCACGCCTTGCGTCCTGACCGGTTCCAGCAAGGTGCGGCAACCTGCTGTCGAATCTCTGGCCGAAAAATGCACGGTTTTTGGGAGAGAACAACCTATTTCCATGGAATCAGTCATGCTCGCCATCGCGGAAAAGCTTGGGACATCAGGCTACGGCAAGGATGGTTTTGGACCGGGCCTTGATTTTCGCACCCGGGAAGATTATTTTCTCAAGGCCGTTGCCAACATCGCCTATGGCGATCATAACGGCAAGGATCCCGTCAAACCAGCCTCAGATGCTGAAATGAAAATTTTCAACAAGGCGCGGCGATATATGTCCAAGGCCGTTTATGAAGATGCATACTGGAAAAAGGCGGTCGGCAACAATGAAGACCTCTATCGACTGGTGGTGACCGTGCTCAATCGTGGCGGCCGCTTTGAAGATGCAAGCGGGGCCTATAAGGGTGAACATGTGCATCATCAGTTCAAGAGCCAGTTCAATCTGTTTGCCGAAAATGTCGCTAAAGGCAAACATTGCATGACAGGAAAACACTTAAACGGCATGCCTTTTTATGAACCGATTCTTGACGCCGGCGGCAACAAGGTGAAGTTTTCCAAGGCCTATCCCTTTCAGCTCTTTACCTACAAGCATATCCTCGGTGGCCAGTCTCGAACCATTGGCGACTACTGGACAATGGTAGCTGAGGCCGGGGAAAATTACGTCTGGATGAATACCGTGGATGCCCGCAAACTGGGTCTCAAATCAGGAGATGTTATTCGGCTGGTCGGACCGACCAACACCAAAGGACAAACCAGGCTCACCGATACCCGGGTTAAGGATGTAATCGGTAAGATAAAAGTGGTCGAGGGAATTCGTCCCGGCACCATCTGCGCCTCCTGGAGTTTCGGCCATTGGGCCTATGGGTCAAATGATGTCCATGTCGACGGCAGCCTCATCAAAGGCGACAGCCGCCGTGCAACCGGCATCTGCCCTAACCCGGTCATGCTGGTTGACCCGGTACTCAAGAACATGTGCCTGACCGATCCAATCGGCGGCTCCTGTTCCTTTTATGACTCCTATGTCAATGTAGAAAAAGTCGCATAATCTGTGATAGAGGATTGAAAAATGATACGGAAAAGACTCCCTCTCACTTTGCTTCTCTTTCTTCTTGTTCCTGTATTGGGCGGTTCCTGCCGGGTGGCCTATGCCGCCACCCGGCAGAATGGTGCAGCATCAGATGGGAAAAGCATCTCCCGAACCAATGATGAAAGTCGATTGCTGGTAGAGGCGGACGCAGATTTTAGCAAGGGAAAGTATCAGAAGGCAGTGAACAGTCTCCGCAGTCTCCTGCCGCTGGCCGCTGATAAGGAAATTCTTTGGGCACGCTATAAAAAGGCTGTCCTGGCCAGGACCGGCAATTCCTTCCTGCATGCAATTCCAAAAGACAGGTACCGGATCAGCATGGCCGCATTTGTCTGTGCGCTGGATAAGGGGGCCAATGGTTACTTTCTCCTGGATGTCCGGGAAAAACGGGAATATGCTTCCGGTCATGTCACAGGGGCAGTAAATATCCCCTTTCGTGAGGTCGCTGATCATCTTGATCGACTACCCAAGCCGGAGACCGGTAAGAAAATAGTCATTATCTGTCAGACCCAGCACCGGGCCAACCACGTTCTGGTGGTTCTGCGCGAGATTGGTTTCTCCAATGCCTACACCCTGCACAATGGCTACAGGAGTTATCTTTCCTTTCAGAAAAAACTGCGCAACAAAACATTAACCAAACCGACCTGTGG
>WGCP01000161.1 GCA_015493715.1 Desulfobulbaceae bacterium | reverse complement strand
GCCAATCGCCTGTTTCCACAAATGGTTTCTTACGGTATTCGGGCCAGAAATCTTGCAATCTGTAGGCGGCTCGGTCTGCAAAGACCACGGCCTCAAGCAGAGAATTGCTTGCCAGTCTATTTGCACCGTGCAGGCCGGTGCAGGCTGTTTCGCCCAGGGCAAACAGACTTTCCATCGTGGTCTCACCCCAGGCATCGACCTTAACACCGCCACACATATAGTGAGCAGCCGGTACCACGGGGATTGGTTCTTCAGTTATATCAACCCCATATTTTTTACAAGTCGTATAAATGGTTGGAAAGCGGTTACGAATGAAATTGGGATCTTTGTGGGTAATATCGAGATACACGCAATCTGCACCGCTGGTCTTCATTTCGGCATCAATACCACGCGCCACTGCGTCCCTGGTAGCCAAGTCGCCGCGTTCATCATGTTTGCGCATAAACGCCTCACCCTTGCTATTGACTAAGACCCCACCCTCGCCGCGAACCGCCTCGGAAATAAGGAAATTTTTGATCTTCGAATTATAAAAACAGGTCGGATGAAATTGGATGAACTCCAGGTTGGCAATCCGCGCCCCCGCCCTGTAGGCCATGGCAACACCATCACCCGTCGCAATGTCCGGATTGGTCGTATAGAGATAGACCTTGCCGCATCCGCCGGTGCACAGCACCGTTGCCTTACTGAGCCTGGTTTCCACTTCGCCCGTCATTCGATTAAGAACGTATGCACCGATACATTTGTCTCTGCCTGTCGTATCATTTTTCCCAGGTGCTTTGGAGGCAATGAGAAGATCTATGGCAAGATGATTTTCGAGGATTTCAACATTTGATTGTTGGCTTATTTTTTCCAGAAGGGCCCGTTCTATTTCATGGCCGGTGAGGTCAAAGGCGTGCGCGACCCGTCGGTGGGAGTGCCCTCCTTCCATTCCAAGGTCAAATTCTTGCCCATTTTTCCCCTGTTGGAACCGAACACCTAAGTCGATTAACTCTCTGACCCGTTTTTCACCGTTTTCGACGACCAGGCGGACGACTTCTTCGTCACAAAGGCCATCTCCTGATGTCAAAGTGTCCTTTACATGAAAGTCAAAATCGTCACCCTTTGACAAGACTGCTGCTATCCCACCTTGCGCTAGATTTGTCGCCGTATCGGTCCTTACCTTTTTTGTAATAAGGGTCACCGAACAAAAAGACGAAACCTTCAGGGCGAATGATAATCCTGCGATCCCACTCCCTATAACCAATACATCACTCTTCATTCTCGTGCACCAAAAGAAAAAATTGTTAAGAAATGAGAAAATGTTTCACGTGAAACATGAAAGAAGTTCTCCCTTGTGAAGGTTTGTAGTATACTCCCGATCATAAATTACAACAAGGGTAGGGCGGTGTATGAAAAGAATGAAGGCCAAGGTAGTTGTTCTGGCGAACCAGAAGGGCGGAGTAGGAAAGACAACGACCGCGTTAAATCTCGCGGCGGTGCTGGCGTCCAAGAGGAAGAAGGTACTGCTTGTTGATTCAGACCCACAGGGTAATGTATCCAGCGGCGTTGGTATGTTTCAAACCAGTGAAGAAAAAAATATCTATCGTTGTTATACGGGGGGAAGTGATGCGGCCGACTGTGTTCAGGCGACAAATTTAAAAAATCTCAGCATCCTCCCCGCTTCCATTGACCTTGTCGGTGTTGAGGTCGAGTTGATTTCCATGGAAGACCGGGAAAAAAAGCTGCGTTCAATTTTGCATTCGGTGCTGGACCAGTTTCAATATATCATTATTGATTGTCCTCCTTCTCTAGGGCTGCTGACCATTAACGGCTTGACCGCCGCTGATTCGGTCCTAATCCCATTGCAATGTGAATATTTTGCCCTTGAAGGACTAGCCCTTCTTGTTAACACCGTTCGCAGGGTTAAAAAGACGCTAAACCAGGGACTTTACATAGAGGGATTGTTGCTGACTATGTATGATCGGCGAAATCGATTGACTCATTTGGTGGCTGATGAAATTAGAGGCCATTTTGGGGATCAGGTTTATAAAACGGTCATTCCGAGAAATGTGCGATTAAGCGAAAGCCCGAGTCATGGCAAGACAATACTTGAGTATGATAAAAATTGTACGGGTGCCAAGGCGTATGTAAAGTTTGGCAATGAATTCCTTCGTAGGGCAAAGGTGTAAAAAAAATGGCAGGAAAGAGCGTATTGGGCAGAGGCGTAGGCGCGTTATTGCCGGATGACCTGGAGAATGACGCCGAAGAAAAGTTTTTTATGTGTGATATTGATAGGATAGAGCCAAATCCGCAACAACCGCGAAGCTATTTTGATCCGGAAAGGTTGCAGGAGCTGTCCGAGTCTATTCGCCAGCGGGGTGTTATTCAGCCCCTCCTGGTTACACGTGCGCAGGGAAACCGGTATCATCTCATAGCCGGTGAACGGCGATTGCGTGCCGCAAAAATGGCCCAAAAGGATGAGGTACCAGTGGTCGTCATGGATGCGACCTCGAAAAATGAACGGCTGGAACTGGCGCTTATTGAAAATATTCAGCGGCATGATTTAAATGCTATAGAGGAGGCGGTGGCCTATGCCCGCCTGATTGAAGAGTTTAATCTAACCCAGGAGGAGGTCGCCGATAAGGTAGGAAAAAAGCGATCAACCATAACCAATACTCTTCGTCTGTTAAAACTGCCGGAGCCCATACGGGATGATGTGATTGAACAGCGCATGAGCGAGGGCCATGCCAGGGTGCTTTTGCGCCTGCACGGAGACCAGGAGGCCATGCTTGAAATAAGGGACAGGATTGTCAGTGATAAGCTTTCGGTACGACAGACGGAACAGTTATGCAGGGCAGGGCGGCGAAAGCCTCCTAAAAGAAAAAAACAACAGGATGTACAAAGCAAGCGTACCGACCTCCCTGCCTCTTACTGTAAGGCCATTACCAATCAACTGACTAATACCTTCAATACCAAGGTCAGGATTCAGCAAAACGGAGGCCGCGGCCGCCTTGAAATTGACTACTACTCTGCTGACGATCTCGATAGGCTGGTCAATTTGTTGACGATGAGCGGAGGGGAGGGGTAGCATGGCGTTGATGCAGATAACAATAATCCCTGTCGGTACCGACTCTACCAGTGTTGGTGACCATGTGGCCGGTGTGCAGAAATTACTGCAGGAGAGAGGATGCACCTACGAACTGGCTGACATGGGAACGGTTATTCATGGGACGGTAGCGGAACTGTTACAGCTAGCGGCGGATATCCATGAATATCCATTTTCCTGCGGCGCACAGCGGGTGGTAACGAATATCATGCTCGATGACCGGCGCGATAAAGAGCAGGCCATCGGAGACAAGCGACGTGCCGTTCAGACACGCCTTGGAGGAAAATCATGAATGGAAAGTTACGAAAAACGCCCTTTATTCTTTTGGGATTTTTTCTTCTTCTCTGGTTGGTTGGCGTATCTTTGGGCGAGCCGACACGGGTTCTTGAACAGGCTAAATCCATTTGCCTTTCATGTATAGGGATAGGGTAGGGGATGCAGACGATACGAAAACTGATTCAAGCGGTATGGATATTTCTGATCAATGGATTTTGGGGATTCCCTATCACGGGCAATTTATATCAGGGGCCCTTAAAAGTCATCTGTTCGCCCGGCTTGAACTGTTATTCATGCCCGGCAGCAACAACGTACTGTCCTATAGGGAGTTTGCAGCAATTATTGCTCGGTGTGCGTTTTTCTCTGCAGACCGGACACTATTATTTAGGGAGCTTTGTTCTAGGCGGCATGGGCTTGTTGGGGGCGAGCTTTGGTCGCTTTATCTGCGGCTGGGCCTGTCCCTTTGGTTTTATACAGGAATTATTGCATAAAATTCCTTCCAAAAAATATTCAATTCCGCCTTTACTTAACTGGTGTAAGTATGGGTTTCTTCTACTCTTTGTCATCGTTTTGCCGCTTGTTTTTGTCGACCAGTTCGGGCTGGGGAAACCATGGTTCTGTAAATATGTCTGTCCTGCAGGGACCCTGGAAGCCGGTATCCCTATGGTACTTTTGGTGCCTGATTTGCGAACAACCCTTGGATTTCTTTACCTGAACAAGATCTGCATTTTGATAGGTGTTATCGTTTGGAGTGTGGTCGCATCGAGGCCATTTTGCCGAACGATTTGCCCGCTTGGCGCATTTTATGCTCTTTTTAACAAGATTAGTCTGGTAAAATTGGATTTGGATAAAGAGGCCTGTACAAATTGCAAGGCCTGTCATAAGGTATGTCCTGTTGAAATTCATTTCAACGAAACTCCGGGTAGCGGAGAATGTATTAATTGTATGAAATGCATGACCGAGGCATGCCGTTTTGATGCCATTCATGTAAACGTAGCGGGTTACCGTCTTGGACAACCAGGGAAGAGACCTGCGGTTACCTCTCACCAATAGCGATCCGATTTTTATCTATGAAAACATGTAAATCATTTCTTGTTGTTCTGTTGTTTGTTGTTTGCGCATTCCAGGCTTCGGCGGCTCTTGCCGGGATGGTTTCCATCGCCGGCAATGATATTAATATGCGGTCCGGTCCCGGGACTCGCTATAAGATCCTCTGGAAGTTAGGCTCGGGGTTTCCCTTGAAGGTTTTGAAAAGGAAGGGCGGATGGATCAGGGTACAGGATTTTGAAGGGACCATTGGCTGGGTCAATAAAAACGTCGTCAATAGGGTGCCGCATATGATTGTCAAGGTTCACCGAAAGTCGAGAAAACGAATCAATGTGCGCAGTGGCCCGGGAACGAGAAGCAGGATTGTGGCCAAGGCCCATTACGGCGTGGTCTTTCAAACACTGAAAAAGAAAAACGGTTGGGTGAAGGTTCACCACCGGAAAGGAGTCTCCGGCTGGGTGAAACGCAGCCTGCTCTGGGGGTATTAACAGGCATGGCTGATCAGGGAGGGGGGAAGTGGCGGAGAGAGAGGGATTCGAACCCTCGGTGGAGTATAACCCCCACACTCGCTTAGCAGGCGAGCACCATCGGCCAGCTCGGTCATCTCTCCGCGTTCGTTTTATGGCGGAGGGAGTAGGATTCGAACCCACGGTACTTTCGTACAACGGTTTTCAAGACCGCCGCCTTAAACCACTCGGCCATCCCTCCGGCACGCAAGGTAATACCATTTCGCAAAGATACTGTCAATAATTCCTCACATTCGATTTATGACCACAGAGAAAAATATTTCCTTTTCAACATCGGATATCGAAAAAGAAAACGTAAGCTGTCTGTATAGGATTACGAAAAATCTTGCCTCATCCGCCAATCTGCAGCACTCACTTGGCCGAATTGTTGAAATCCTCAGTGAAGAAAAACAAATGGATAACGGGACAATAACCATTGTCAACCCAATGACCGGTGAACTGGAGATAGAGGTTGCCCACGGGATCAGCGCTGAAGCAAGAAGAAGAGGGCGGTATAGATTGGGTGAGGGGATAACCGGCAAGGTCGTTTCCACAGGAGAGCCCATCCTGGTGCCGCAAATCGGCGAGGAGCCGCTGTTTCTCAATCGGACAAGAACCAGGGGAGATAAGCGGAAAAAAGAAAGTTCCTTTCTCTGTGTGCCGATCAAGGCAAGCAGTCAATGCATCGGCGCCCTGTCGGTTGACCGGAACTATCAGGATAATCTGGGGATACAGTCGGAACAGGACCTGCGCTTTCTGACCGTGGTCAGTGGTCTTATCTCCCAGACCGTGCAACGTGTGCAAAAGGCTAACGAGGAAAAAGAGGCACTGCGTAAGGAAAATTCGCAACTCCGCAGGGAGTTGAGTTCAAAAAATCGTATCCGGGAAATAATCGGGACGTCCTCACGTATGCAGGAAGTCTTTGAAATGATCCACCGGGTTGCCGATTCGAATGCTACCGTTCTCCTACGGGGAGAATCGGGCACGGGTAAGACCCTGGTTGCCAAGGCCCTGCACTATAAATCGCATCGTGCTGGTGGCCCGTTTATTGTCGTCAACTGTTCGGCATTGCCAGAGACCCTGTTGGAAAGTGAATTATTCGGTCACGAAAAAGGCTCCTTTACCGGCGCCAATGAGAGAAAAAAAGGGCGCTTTGAGCAGGCAAAAGGCGGTACCCTGTTTCTTGATGAAATTGGTGAGATTAGTCCCGCCGTGCAGATTAAATTACTCAATGTCATTCAGGAGAGGACCTTTCAGCGGCTGGGTGGCACTGAGATTATAAAAGCGGACATCCGCCTGGTGGCGGCGACCAACCGGGACCTGGAAACTGCTGTCAGTGAAATGCATTTTAGAGAGGATCTTTATTACCGGCTGAATGTCTTTCCGGTTTACCTGCCGCCCCTTCGAGAGCGAAAGACGGATATCTTGTTGCTGGCCGAATATTTTCTTGAAAAATACTGTCAGGAAAATAAAAAACAGATCCGGCGCATCTCCACCTCGGCCATTGATCTGCTGACCCAGTACCACTGGCCCGGAAACGTCCGTGAATTACAAAACTGCATGGAACGGGCGGTGTTGATCTGTGATTCCGACTCCATCGGCGCCGTCCATTTACCTCCCACCTTGCAGAGTCCTGATTCCATTCATGCCGGTGGCCCCCTGTCGCTGGCGGTCTCGGTGGAAAATTTCGAGCGGGACATGATTATTGATGCCCTCAAACACACCCGGGGCAACCAGACGAAAGCGGCCAAATATCTGGATACCAGCCTGCGTATTATTAATTACAAGATCCATGGCTACGCCATAGATCCCAGGCAGTATAAGGTGAAAAAATGAGAATTCTGCTTCATGTCTGCTGTGGCCCCTGTACCGTCTATCCTCTGCAGGTGTTGCGGGACGAGTCCATTGAGGTGACCGGATATTTTTATAACCCCAATATACATCCATATCGGGAGTTTAAACGACGGATAGGCGCACTTGTCGCCTTTGCCGAGGAAAAAAAGTTTGCCTTGGAGATTGATCGTAATTATGGGTTAACGGAGTATCTGCGCAGGGTCGTGCATCATGAGGAAAAACGTTGTTCCATCTGTTATGATATGCGTCTTACGCGGGCGGCGGCAAGGGCTGCGGAATTGGGCATGGATGGTTTTTCCACAACGCTTTTGTATTCAAAGTATCAGAATCACGCACTGCTTAAGGAAAAATGTGCCCGACTGGCGGAAAAGCATGCTGTGCAATTTGTCTATCGTGATTTCAGGGAAGGTTGGCAGCAGGGCATAGATCAGTCCATTGCCATGGATCTTTACCGCCAGCCCTACTGCGGTTGTATTTACAGCGAGCAGGAACGCTATGATAAAAAATTGCGTAAGCAGCTTCGGCGTGCCCGACAAAATGAATAAGGAATGGTCCGAATGCATAAGGCACCCATAAGGAGAACAGGACCGAAACGTGGTCTTTTTAAGAGGAAAATATGTATAATATAATCGTGTTAGCAACGAGTAATAAAAACAAGGTGAAGGAATTTCAAAATATTTTACAGGACACTCCTGTACAGATCAAATGCCTGCAGGATTATGGTCCTCTGCCGGAGGCTGTCGAGGACGGCGAGACCTTTGATGACAATGCCTATAAAAAGGCATTGCATTATGCCAAGGTTCTGGGCCTGCCGTGCCTGGCCGATGATTCAGGCCTGGTCGTTGACGCACTTGACGGCAGACCGGGCGTGTACTCCGCCCGGTATGCGGGTGAGGAGGCAACGGACAGCGATAACTGTGACAAGCTGTTGCAGGAGTTGGAGGGCAAGGATGACCGAAAAGCGCATTTTGAATGCGTTCTCTCTCTGGCGACACCCGGTGGCCCTGCTTTGACCTGGGAAGGCCGTTGTGACGGCGAAATAACCACCAAAAGGCATGGTGAATCCGGCTTCGGCTATGATCCGGTCTTTTTGTATCCGGAACTTGGGAAAACCTTTGCCGAGATATCGATGGAAGAGAAGGCCAAAGTCAGCCATCGGGGCAGGGCGCTGGCGGAATTTGCCTCCGAAATCGACAAGGTGCTGGTTTGGGTGAAGCAGCGGATGGAAGAGATTAAGCCGCCCAAGCCGGACCACAAGGAATTTGAGCACAATGACTGGTCACAGGAACGAATGGTGTAGCGTCGTCAGGAGACAGCCGGTGGCCGGGGCCTTTTTGGCGTAAAGCGCTGGGGAAGCGAGTATCCGGTGCAGGAAGACAACCCTGCCAAGCAGAGAAATTTTCCTGCCCGCACTACAGGCGGTTCCTTGATTGCAAAGTTCATAACGGTTAGCGTTTGCCCTCCGCGTCGGAACTAATGGCTCATCCGTGCAGCGCCCTTGGGGAGAAGAGATTTTGTTCCATATGTTTAATCTCGTCAATGCCGGATTTAACGATTTTCGGGTCCGGCCGGAGTTCCGTTACCGGCAGTTTTTCTTCATATTCCAGGTTACTGAGCAAATATTTCATGCAGTTGATCCTGGCGTTCTTTTTGTCGTCTGAGCGAATAATAGTCCAGGGAGAGAGGGTGCGGTTGGATTCATTGAGCATTTGAAATTTTTTCACACTGTACTTGTCCCAGAGTTTCTGGGCGAGGTTGTCAACCGGAGAGAGTTTATACTGTTTGAGCAGGTCGGTTGTTCGTGCTGCAAAGCGTTTTGCCTGCTCATCTTTGGAAACGGAAAAATAAAATTTGAACAATTTGATGCCGTCCTTCACCAGCATCTCTTCAAACAGCGACACATCCTTTAAAAAGCGCTTGTGCTGTTCATCGGTACAGAAGTTCATCACCGGTTCCACCATAGCGCGATTGTACCAGGAGCGGTCGAAGAGGACCAGTTCGCCTGCAGCCGGCAGGTGTGGCACATAGCGTTGAAAATACCATTGGGTCATTTCCGTGTCACTTGGTCTGGCCAGAGCAATAACCTTGGTCAGGCGGGGATTGAGAAAAGCGGTGATTCTCTTGATGGTTCCGCCTTTCCCTGCGGCGTCCCTGCCTTCAAAAATAACCAGAATCCGCATGCCGGTTGCCTTCATATGGTTCTGCAGTTTCATCAGTTCGATCTGCAGTTTTTTTAACTCGATCTCATATTCGAGATGGCTCTTCTTGATCCATAGCCGGCGTGTTTCTTTACCGGGCTTGATCTTTTTATATTTCAGGGGACTGCCTTCCAGCAGCTGGAGACTGTCGGTATTCCCCTGGTGATATTTCTGTGCCTTTTTGTGAGCCTTGTTCTTTCGTACACTGTTGCCGCCGGCCATGGGCTACTCCTTCTCCTAGTTTTCTGTTTTTCTGTTTCCCGTCTCGATGAAGGGGGCGCATTCATTTGCGTGCGGATCGGAGGCGCTTATCCGACAAAACTGCCGAGTTTAATACGCTGGGCATCCATGAGTTCTTTTTCCCTGGCACCGGATATGACGACCTTGGAATTAGGGACAAAGTTGAGATCGGGATTTCCTCGTTTATAGGGGACGGCATTGAGGATGACCTTCATTGCGTTCAGGCGGGCAAGGTGTTTGTTATTGGAGCGAATGATGGTCCAGGGGGCAATGTTGGTATGGGTTTTTTTCAGCATTTCATATTTCTGGGTGGTAAAATCATCCCAGCGGTCCTGGGCCTGGACATCGATTTCCGAGAGTTTCCATTGTCTTAAGGGGTCTGTTTTACGCCGTTTAAAACGCTTGGCCTGTTCTTCCTTGGTGACGGAAAAGTATAATTTGACCAATGTTGTTCCCTGGCGAACCAGGTCTTTTTCAAAGCCTATAACTCCGCGCATGAAATTTTTATATTCTTCCGGCGTGCAGAAACCAAAGACCTGTTCGACAACGGCCCGATTATACCAACTGCGATCAAAGAGGACGACCTCGCCGCCTCGTGGAAACTGGGCCACATAGCGTTGAAAAAACCATTGGGTTTTTTCATGATCCGTCGGTTTGCTCAGGGCGACCACCCGGTAATGTTTTTCGTTCATATACCGGGTAACCCGGCGGATGGTACCACCTTTACCGGCGGCGTCACGCCCTTCAAAGAGGATAATCATGCGATGCTTGTTGTTTTCAAGACACTTCTGCATTCGGATCAATTCGGCCTGATACGGCTTCAGCGCCTCTTCCCTGTGGTAGCGGCGCATCGCTTTCTTTTGATATTTATTGAGGCGAGGCTCGCCCTTTTCCAACTGTTTGTACTCCTTCAGCAGTTTTTTGAGATCGACCTCCTTTTTGCCGACAAAAATTGTTTCGGGATTGTCGACCCGTTTTTTGATCGACTTATTTTTGGAGCTTTTCTTTCCGGCAGACCGTTTCCCGGCCGGTGATTTGCCTTTTTTGCCCGAATGTTTGACGGCTGTTGTCGTTGTTTTTGAAGAAGAGACAGCTCCCTTGGTTTTCTTTTTTTTCTCTTTCTCCTGCTGCGGATTTTCACGGGTGGAGTTTTGTTGCTTCTTTGTTGCCATGGCTTGTTCTCCTGGTGCCCATTGTTCAATAATTTGCAACTATTCAGATAGATATAAAAACCTTACATCTATTTTGGAATGTAACTGCTCAGGAGTGGTCCATATTTGCTTATTTAGGTCTTTGAAGCATACTTGTGCTATTCGAAAAGGCCGAAATGAGCGAAGATGGGGTGCTCCTGAACAGTTACCATTTGAGGTCATCGTGCACTCCGGTCTTCCAGGAGCCGGAGTTTGAATTATCCTGAAATACCTTAGTTACCACGCACTAATCTCCCTTAAAATGGAGGAGAAGTCAATGCGGGAAAAATACATAAAAAATACGTATCTGTTTATCGTGTTTTTGAGAGCCGATAGAATAACAGAGGCGGAGAGCCGGGACACTTACCTGGAGAAATGGGTTGAAAGATAGGTGCGCAGAGAAATTTTCTGGTTATTGATGCCAAGTTTTTTTCTGAGGTTATTGCGGTAGGTTTCCACCGTCCGTACTGAAATGCCTATAATATCAGCGGCATCCTTGCTTGTTTTTCCCTGCCTAACCAGATCTGCAATCAGGGATTCCCGGGGAGAGAGGCCCAGGAGGATCTCCTTGCTTTTGGGGGAGAAGGATCCGGCAATGGAGTCTATATGGGCGGTAATGATATTGATGGTTTCGGCCTGCTGTTCAGTGGCTGCGGACTGACGAAGAAGATCCAGATAGGGAGTGACCAGGCTTTTTAAGCGAACGGAAATATGTTCTTCGATGGTTTCTTTGGTTTTGGTATGCTGGTCGAGCATGACTCTTAAGGCAATGTTTGCCTCTTCGATCTCCTGCTTCTTCTTTTCAATCTCCTGAAAGGCCTTTTTAATTTCGGTGATATCGTTGCCGAGGATAAGGGTTTCACAAGAAGATTTTTTGTCGCCGAAGCGGGTGACCGAACTCCAGGAGATGTCACGTAGGGTCCCGTCCTTGGTTTTAAGTTCAACCTCAAGCCCACGAACATCATTTTTCTGGAATTTTTGTAACAGGTCTCGGTCAGGGGCTGTTTCTCCGGCCTGAAAGTAATCCTGCCAGTTTTTATTGAGTAACTCTTCCGTGGAGTAGCCCGTTAGTCGTTCTCCGGCTGGATTGATAAACCGGATTGCCCCTTCCTGCGAAATACTGCAGATAATGGAGGGCGCAGCGTTAATAATTTTTCGTGAAAAATCCCGCTCAGCCTGCAGAGAAAGTTCGTGCTGTTTTTGGCTGGTGATATCAAGTGCGATCAAGCCAAAACCGGTATCGTTTTTCCGGCGGTCATGGATGCTGAAGAGTGTGGTTGCGAGATAATGGACTGCATTGTTGCGTTTTTGCCGGAGAACAAATTCACATTTACCGTTTTTCCTGGCGGTGGCAAGGGCCTGGTTAAATGGAGCGAGCATACCACCATTACGGAGGAATACGGTACTGTCTTGCCCGGTGAGATCATCGACATCGGCGCCATAAAATCGTACAGCCTCTTGATTATGCAGGAGAATATGAAAATCCAGATCCATGATGGCAATAGCGATTTCCCCGGCTGATTGCAGCATGGAGTCGAGTATTTCAGCCTCTTCCATCTGTTTTCGAACTCTTTGCAGTTGTCTGGCCTGATGATTGATGACCTCTTTCAGGTGGTCGGTGTAGCTGGTCCGTAAACCTTTGATCAAATCGGTTTCCGTGATAATACCGACACATTGGCCGCTGCTGTTGATAACGACCAAGCGGCGTAGCCCTTTTTCCTGGAGTACTTTTGCCGCCTTGTGACTGGAGACATCAGAAAAGATAGTCTGCACCGGTTGACTCATTACCTGCTGTAATCGTACCTGCTGCAACTGCATTTTGGCCCGTATCAGGCGTAACAGATCCCTCTCGGTCACAATTCCTTCCGGACAACCGTTTTGTTCTATCACCAATGAGCTGACCCGGCGGTCATACATCAGTTTCATGGCATTAAAAGCGGTTGCCGAGGGAGCAAGGCTTAGAACATCGCGCATCATGACCTGGCCGACGCGTTTAAATTCCATGAAATATTCAAGTCCGAGATGGGTGAGAAAATCAGTGCCGGTAACAATACCGACAAGATGTCCCTGCGTATCGGTGACCACCAGATGGCGGATACGATGGTTAAGCAGCAGTTGATAGGCCTCCCGGTAGTCCATATCAACAGGGGCGGTGAATGGCGGGCTGCTCATGACCCGGTGGATGGGCCTGGCATAATCGATATCTCCATGAACCCGGAGCTGGATAAGGGCACGTTCGGTGAAAATTCCCAATGGCTTGTTGTCCTTTTCAACCACCAGGGAACTTATTTTTTTTTGTTCCATAATCTCCAGGGCCTTACTCACCGGTGCGTCTGGAGTAATGGTAATAACCGATGCGGTCATCACATCCTGCAGGGTATTCATTGGGTCTCCTTGTTGATTGCGCTAAACGGGAACTCTATCGGGTTAACAGCCCCGGGCAGGATCAGGGTAATAACGGGATGCGGGAATGGCAAGCATCCAGGTTGAGAAATAGAAGCAGGTTGTCTTCGGCCGTAAGTCGAGACCGGTTCATGGCCTGTTCGCGTCCTCCAGCCGGGATGTGCTGTTTTGCTTTGTCATCCTCCTTGCGTGCTGTTATAGTGCGAAAAACCATGATTTTCATTACATGGACCACCCTCAAGGGAGCTGTGCCATGCCAAGAGATCTGCCTATGGGCAATGGATCATTGTTGGTCAATGTTGATCACACGGGACAGATTCGTGATATTTTCTGGCCGCATGTCGGTCAGGAAAATCATACCAATGGCCGGGTATGCCGAATCGGTATCTGGATCGATAACAGCTTTAGCTGGCTGGACGATGACTCCTGGCAGCGGTCGCTCCGGTATGAACATGATTCCCTGGTAACAGCTTCCATCCTGGAAAACGAAAGCTTAGGGGTTCGTCTTCATTTTCGTGATGGCGTTGATTTCCATGAGAACCTGCTCATCCGGCAGGTAACCGTGGAAAATATCGGCGGTCGGACGCGCGAAATTCGTCTTTTTTTCTGCCATGATTTGTCCCTTTCGGGAACCACCGTCGGTGATTCCGCCTATTACGAGCCGTCTACCGGCGCACTCTTTCATTACAAGGGCAAACGCTGGTTCATGATCGCTCTCTTCCGCGACAGGGACGGAAGTGCGCAGCCCGGATTTGATCAATGGGCCATCGGTATCAAAGGATTCAATGGTCTGGAAGGGGCGTGGCGGGATGCCGAGGATGGTCTTCTCTCCGGCAATGCTGTGGCCCAGGGACGCATTGACTCCGTGGTCGCCCTCCATCTAGAGGTTCCGGCGGTCGGTCGGGTCTCCTGCCGACAAATTCTTATTGCCGGTGTTGATTTCCGGGCGGTGACCAGGATATATAAAGCCGTTGTCTACAGGGGCCCTCTTTTCTATCTGGACCGGACGACGGCCTTCTGGAGGCTCTGGGCCAACAAGGAGGAGAAATCGTTTGCCCGGCTGCCCGCCCGCCTCGTTACGCTTTATCGACGCAGTTTACTCATTCTGCGCACCCAGATAGATAATCATGGGGCAATTCTTGCCGCCAATGATCACGACGTTGCACTATTCAATCGTGATACCTATTCGTACATGTGGCCCAGGGACGGTGCCCTGGTGGCCGCTACCATGATTAATGCCGGATACTCTGAATTAAGCCGCAAATTTTTTGATTTTTGTCACCGGGTCATTACTGATGAGGGCTTTTTATTGCACAAATACACGCCCGACGGTTCCCTGGCCTCCTCCTGGCATGCATGGTACAGCAACGGTAAGGCGCAACTTCCTATCCAGGAAGATGAAACCGCCCTCGTTTTATGGTCCCTATGGCGTCATTACAGACGATTTAAGGATGTGGAATTCGTCAAACATCATTACCGTGGTCTGGTTATCCGCTCTGCCGAATGGATGTGTTCCTATGTTGATCCGGAAACAGGCTTGCCCTTGCCCTCCTGGGACCTCTGGGAGGAACGCTATGGCGTCCATGCCTGGACCGTGGCGGCGGTATGGGCAGGACTGCAGGCGGCAGCCGGTTTTGCCGAGGCCTTTGGTGAAAATGATCTCTCCGTCCGTTACCGGCGGGTCGCCCAGGGTATGCGGGACGGGGTCCGGAAATATTTGTATCATCAGGAGGAACAGAGATATGTCCGTTCGCTGCCGATGGGAGAAAAAACTATTTCCGGTGGTATGGACATGGTCATGGATGCTTCATTGATTGGCCTGTGGGCATTCGGCATGTTCAAGGCCGATGATTCCCGCATCGTCAGGACAATGGAGGCTATGCGGGAGAGGCTTGAGGTGAAAAGTGAAGTCGGTGGCATGGCACGTTATGAAAACGATTCATACCATCAGGTCAGTGATGATATTAAGAGGATTCCGGGGAACCCCTGGTTTATCTGTACGCTTTGGCTTGGACAGTGGTTCATTGCCCGGGCGACACAGGTACAGGAGCTGCAACCGGCCCTGGAGTGTATTGAATGGGCGGCAGATCATACGTTGAAATCCGGCATAATGGCGGAGCAGGTGCATCCCCGGACCAATGAACCCTTGTCGGTCAGTCCCCTGACCTGGAGCCATGCCACCTATGTGAGCGCGGTTGAGCAATATAACCGTAAGTACGAGGAGCTGGCCGCCCATGACGGATGATGACCTGATTCTTGCCGGTGACATAGGGGCGACAAAAACCAATCTGGCCCTGTTTGAACGTGCTTCCTTTCCCGGTGGAGCGTTGCGGGAACGGAAGTATAAAAACAGGGAATCTTGCGGTATTACAGATATTGTCGCCTCTTTTCTTGCCGAAGGCCGGGAAAAACCGACCCTTGCCTGCTTCGGGGTGGCCGGTCCGATTCGCAATAATCGGGTGCGGATGACGAATCTGGATTGGCTCATTGACGGCCGCGAGCTTGCCTACCGCTTTACAATAGAAAAAATCTTTCTCATCAATGATCTGGTGGCCACGGCCATGGGTGCCCCTCTGCTCGGGGAAGATGAGCTTTTCCCCGTTAATGCGGGCAAAAAAGATCCAGTGGGCAATATTGGCGTCATTGCGCCCGGAACAGGGTTGGGAGAGGCCTTTCTCCTGCAGGAAAACAATCGTCGCCTTTCCGTTGCCTCGGAGGGTGGGCATGCGGATTTTGCGCCCCGCAACCGGCAGCAGCTTGAATTACTGGATTTTCTCTGGAAGCGGGAACGCCATATTTCCGTTGAAAAGGTCTGCTCCGGGATCGGCCTGCCCAATATCTATGCTTTTCTGGTGGCTTCTTCTCAGGTTTCAGAAGATTTTGCCGTTAGTCAGGCCGCACGGGGTGAGCAGACACCGCTTATCGTACAGACGGCGCTGGCGGCTTTGAAGGCCGAAAATAAGGGCCATATCTGTGTACGCACGCTCTCAGTTTTTTTCGATATACTGGCGGCTGAGGCGGCAAACGTCGCACTCAAGGTTCTAACCACGGGTGGCATTTATATCGGAGGCGGCCTCTGTCCGCGTATGCTGCCGGTTTTTACAGCGGATCGTTTTATGGATCTTTTCGTCCGTGGTGTATATCGGGAGATGCTTGCCGAAATCCCGGTATCTATCATCCTCAATGCAAAGACCGCACTGCTTGGTGCGGCAGCCTATGGTATAGAGCGGAGCGCGCAATAAAGGTTCAACCGCCCTGTTGTTTTTTGGCTGCCTGAATACTCTCCAGCAGAGAGATAATTTTTGGTTGACCGGGATTCTCAAAAACATCCTTCCATTCCTGCTCCGACATTTCCCGACGAAGATAGTCTTCAACATTGAAATAGGCAAACCAGCAGTCAAGAATTTTGAAACAGGGCAACCCCATGTTCTCCTGTCGGCAATAGGCAAAATAGATTTCATGGCCAAGGCGCGGGCACCTGATGAGCAGGTCATTGTCCGGAGGTGAGGAGGAACGTTTCATATCAGCCCTGTCCTCTGCCGGTGATGAACAGTTCAAACATTTTTTCAAAGACCACCGGAATGGCCGATGCCTGGGCACCTGCCGACCCGGCATAGGTTCTGGTTAGCTCAACGGCCTCACTGTACGGGGAATCTTCGGGATGTTGGACCACTTTGATCAATTTCTGGGCCATCTTGTCATCCATGGCGTATCTCCTTGAAAAACAGTTGTTGTTCCCATGCTTCCGGTGAAAATCCATTGGTGCGGAGACGGGTAATATATGAAGGATAATGTTGACATAAGATTTCGGCTAAAGCAAGAAAATACCCCCACTGTTGATTTGTGAATGTTCTGGGTAAAAATTACCCAGGAGCATGATCATGCCGGGTATTTTTTTTACGGTTGTTTTTTTTTCGTAGCAATGAAAAAAAAGGTAATGGTACTAAAATATCGGTTTTACAGTCGGATAATTTTTTTTTAAAATATGGCATGGTCTTGGCTATAAAAAAGCAAATGACAACTGAAAGCGGATGGCAAGAGAGTACAATCTGCTGAATTATGTTGACATTGTGTTGTAACATTTCTTCCTTTTCCCCGGCAGGTTCCTCCCCTCCTTTTCCTGCCGGGGTTTTTTTATGTTTTTTCGGAAGTAAATAATCAGCCGCTTTGCCTTGACGAAGGCGTGCGGAGGTATAATTGTACCAATTATGATCATTGTCGAGGGAAGTCCGGGCCGAAGATCGGAGTATTGGTCGTCAATATGGTGAATTTGAACATTGTTTGGAGAAAGTCATGAACAGAGTATCAAAGTCAATAGTGTATTCCATGACCGCAGTATTTGTTTTTTCAGTGCTGCTGCTTTCAACTGCCGCCGTCGCTTTGGCAGGGGATGATGAAAATATCGCCCTGCTCGATAAAACCGGCAAGGCCTTTGCCGCTGTGGTGAAAAAGGCAAAACCGGCGGTTGTCTATATTGGTGTTGAAAAATCAATCCATGCCGCTGGTGGGCCGAACCCCTATGATTTTTTCAATGATCCTTTTTTTGAACGGTTTTTTGGGCCCCAGTTCCGCCATCCCCGCATTCCCCGGCAACGGGAATTTAAACAGCGGGCGGCCGGCTCCGGTTTTATTATCGGCAAAGACGGTTATATCCTGACCAATAATCACGTGGTGGCGGATGCCGATAAAATAACCGTACGATTGTCTGATGGCCGTGAGTTCAAGGCCAAGGTCGTGGGCACTGATCCACAGTCCGATGTCGCATTGATCAAGATTGACGGCAAAAATCTGCCCGTTTTACCCTTGGGAAATTCCGATAAAATTCAAGTTGGGGAATGGGTGATCGCCATTGGCAACCCCTTTGAATTGATGCAGACCGTTACCGTTGGTGTCGTCAGTGCCAAGGGGCGCAACCGGATGGGCATCAGTGAGTATGAAAATTATATTCAGACCGACGCCGCTATCAATCCCGGTAATTCCGGGGGCCCTCTGCTCAACATTCACGGCGAGGCCATCGGCATCAACAGCGCTATCTTTTCAAAAAGTGGTGGCTACATGGGGATCGGATTCGCTATTCCCATCAATATGGCCAAAAATATTGAACAGCAATTGCTCAAGAACGGCAAGGTTACCCGGGGCTGGCTTGGGGTTATCATCCAGGACATGAATGAGGATCTTGCCCATTCCTTTAACCTGAAGACCGATAAGGGTGTGTTGATCTCCGAGGTCAGCAAGGACTCTCCGGCGGACAAGGCCGGACTCAAGCAGGGCGATGTTGTCCAGGCCATTGACGGTAAGGCCGTGGAAAATGTGGGTGCACTGCGCAATACCATTGCCATGACCGTACCGGGAACCAAACTGGTCCTCAAGGTCATCCGTGACGGCAAAACTTACTCCATTACCGTGACCATCGGCCAACAGCCTGCTGATTTTGAATCAATGGCAAAGTCGGTCGGGGCCTCACCGCTTTCGAGTATGGGTCTGACGCTGCAGAACCTGACCCCGGAATTGGCCGATCAGTTTGGTTACCAGAAGGGGCAGGGCGTTTTGATCGCCGGAGTTGATCCCGACAGTCCGGCCGGTCGGGTCGGTTTGCGGGCGGGACAACTGATTGAGGAGGTCAATAAGATCAGGGTCCATAACCTTAGGGAGCTGAAAAAGGCGCTTCGACGGACAAAGAATAAAAAACAGGTCCTTCTCAGGGTACGTGCCGGTGAATACAGCCAGTATGTAGTTCTCAGGGCCGAATAATCATAAACCAATTCTCCTGCTCCGGCGCGCTCTTGGCGCCGGAGCTTTTTTATTATTTTCCTTCTTCCCCATGTCCGATTCCATATCTTCTCTTCTGAGTTCTATTCGATCCTTTGCCGATGAGCGTAACTGGGAGCAGTTTCACAGCCCGAAAAATCTGACCATGGCGCTCATTGTTGAGGCGGGCGAGCTGGTCGAGCATTTTCAATGGATGAGTGAGCAGGAAAGCCGTGCTCTGAGCCCATCCCAACGGGAAGAAGTTGCCCTGGAGATGGCGGACGTCTTTATTTATCTCTGTCGGCTCAGTGACCGCCTTGATATTGATCTTCTGGCGGCGGCGAAAAAAAAGATGCAATTAAACGAAGAAAAATATCCGGTTGAACGCGCCCGCAACAGCTGCAAAAAATATACTGCCTGGAAGGGAAAGGAGTGAGGACCGCCCGGTCAGCGCTTGATTTTTTTCTCCCCGGTCGTCGGGTCAGCGAGCTTGTGCCCGTTGCCGGCGGTAATGTCAATGATTCCCTGTATGTCCGCCTTTCGTCCGGTCGCAGGTATATTCTCCAGAAGCTCAATCCATCGGTCTTTGCGCAGCCGGAACAGGTCATTGCCAACCTGTCGATGGTGACGGACTACTGTGATCGGGAGAAAAGCAAACAGCAGCAATGCTTAATTCGTCTTCCTCGTCTCATTCGATCTCCAGCCGGCCGGACCGCTTTTATTGACCCCATAGGACACTACTGGCGGCTGCTCACCTGGATTGAAGAGACCTGCACCATGGCGACAATCAATTTCGAGGAGCAGGGCAGGGCGATTGGGCGGCTGCTTGGCTGTTTTCATCATCTATTAAGGGATCTTCCCGTGGGTAAACTGTATGATCCCCTCCCTGGATTTCATCACACGCCCACCTACCTGCACAGGTATGATCAGGTTGTCGGATCACGGTCGGAGGGTGTATTCTCCGGTGCGCGGGAACGGCGGTGTGCGGCCTTTATTGACGAGTACCGCGACCGGGCCGGTATCCTCGAGCAACATCGCCGGTCCCTGTCCGCCTCAATTATTCATGGGGACCCGAAGGTGGGGAATTTTCTTTTTGACGCAGGCGGGGAGCAGGCCGTCAGCCTCATTGATCTTGATACGATCATGCCGGGTCTGCTGTTGCATGATCTCGGAGACTGTCTGCGTTCCTGCTGTAATCCGGCGGGCGAAGAGGTTGATTCCCCGGAACGTATCGTCTTTGACCGGAGTCTTTTTGCGGCCGTCATGGCGGGGTACTGTGAGAAGGCCTTGGATCTTCTTGGAAAAACCGACAGGGATTTGCTGATTGACGCGGTTTTTCTCATCAGTTTTGAACTGGGAATTCGCTTTTTTACCGATTATCTGGCGGGCAATTCTTATTTTAAGGTGGAGCGGCCGGAGCAGAACCTGCAACGGGCGCTTGTGCAATTTTATCTCGCGGCCTCCATTGACAACCAGAGGAGAGTGCTTGACCTTTTATGGCAGCAGAGTATTATGGCCGCCGATACCTCTTGCAGATGAGAAAAAATTGTCCATGCATCCCTATTTCAGTCAGTTTATTACTGTTGCCGCTGTTCACCTGCTGGCCGTTGCCAGTCCGGGTCCCGATTTTGCCGTCGTCGTTCGGCAGTCGATAACCTATGGCCGCAATACGGCCCTGTGGACCAGCCTCGGGATAGGCACCGGTATCCTGATTCATGTCTCCTATTCTCTGCTTGGCCTTGGTCTGTTCATTTCCCGCTCCCTGGTTGTTTTCAGTGTTATGAAGACACTCTGTGCCCTGTATCTCATTTATCTCGGTGTCAGTGCGGTACGGACCCGTCCCATGCAAAAAAACGACATTGAGGCGGCGGACAAATCATCAGATCGCCGCCCCGGAGCGGGGCAGGCCTTTCGCACCGGTTTTTTTACCAATGGGCTGAATCCCAAAGCCACCCTGTTTTTTCTCTCCCTGTTTACCGTCATTATTGATCCCGCCACCCCTCTTGTTATCCAGGCGGGATATGGAATATATATGGCCCTGGCCACAGCGCTCTGGTTTTCCTGCCTTTCCTTCTTTTTCGGGCATGATTCGGTTCGACGGGTATTTTACCGGATCGGTCACTGGTTTGATCGCTTGACCGGGGTGGTCCTGATTGGACTTGGCCTGCAATTTGCATTCAGCAGGAATAGTTGACAGGGTATTGTTTGCAGAACGTATTGGACACCAGTTTTTTAAATCATAACCGACAGATGAGGAAACACATATGCTCTCAGATGGTAAGGTAATTTCCATTCATTATACCCTTTCCCTGCAGGATGGGGAGATTATTGAATCAAATAACGATGAGGAACCCCTCGAATATACCATGGGTTCGGGTGATCTGATACCCGGCCTTGAGGAGGTACTCGTCGGCATGGCGGAGGGAGAGGAACAGACCGGAGTTCTGCCGCCGGACAAAGGATATGGTCTTTCTCTAGCAGAGGCCTTGCTGGAAATCCCTAAAGATCATCTACCGGCCGAGGCCTTGGAAGTTGGTGCGCGTATCCATGGGGAAGGGCCGGGTGGCGCCGAGATCGACGGCCGCATCGTCAAGCTGAAAACAAAATGCGCGGTGGTTGATTTTAACCATCCCCTGGCCGGAAAAACCATTGCCTATTCGATCAAATTGTGTGCCGTTCGATGACGACCCCCCGTTTTTTGCTGCAGCATAGCTCCAGCGAATGTCGTGCCCGCTGTGGAGAAGTTGCCACCCTGCATGGCGTTATTAAGACCCCGGTGTTCATGCCCGTCGGTACCCAGGCGACCGTTAAGGGTGTCACCCCGGAGAACCTGGTGGAGCTTGGGGCACAGATTATTCTCGGCAATACCTATCATCTTTTTATTCGGCCCGGTCATGCATTGATCCGGGAGTTCGGCGGTCTGCATGGTTTCATGCACTGGGATCGACCGATTCTCACCGATTCCGGAGGATTCCAGATTTTCAGCCTGCAGGACCTGGCAACCATCACGGAAGAGGGGGCCGGGTTTCGTTCCCATCTGGACGGGGCTAAGCTGTTTATCAGTCCTGAAGATGCCGTTCATGTACAGGAAGCTCTGGGCTCTGATATCATGATGGCGCTGGATACCTGTATCCCCTATCCGGCTGATCGGCGGCAGGCGGAAAAGGCCACGGCCCTGACCGGTCGCTGGGCCCGGCGTTGTCGCACTGCACAGTCGGAAACCGGACAACTGCTCTTTGGTATTGTCCAGGGCGGCATGTATCCGGACCTGCGCAAACAGGCGGTGGAGGAGCTGGTTGATATCGGCTTTGACGGCTATGCCCTGGGTGGGCTTTCGGTTGGCGAACCCAAGGAGCTCATGCTGGAAATGCTTGCCCAAACCGTAACGCATCTCCCTGGTGACTATCCCGTTTATCTCATGGGGGTCGGCACTCCGGAAGACCTGGTGGAGGGCGTGTATCGCGGTGTGGATATGTTTGACTGTGTGATGCCGACCCGTAACGCCAGAAATGGAATGCTCTTTACTTCATCGGGTAGACTTGTTATAAAAAACAGTCGTTATCGGGATGATCATCGACCGGTGGATGAACAGTGTAACTGTTATACCTGTCGGCATTATTCCAGGGCCTATCTGCGGCATCTCTTTCAAAGCCATGAGCTGTTGGCCTGCCAGTTAAATAGTATCCATAATCTTCATTATTACTGCTGTTTAATGGCGGATATGCGGCGAGCCATTCGCGAGGATCGGTTTCTAGAATTCCGTAAGGCCTTTTATCTGCAACGTGAACAGAACAATCACTGAACTTTTACTTCAACAGGAGAATCCTCAATGACTGGAATTGCCTACGCAGCGGGTGGCATCCCGACCACCGGAGCGGCCGGCGGTATTGCATCTTTTGTCCCTCTTATTCTTATCTTTGTCGTCTTTTATTTTCTGCTCATCCGGCCGCAGCAGAAAAAGGCCAAGGAGCATCAGGCCTATCTAAATAATTTAAAAAAGGGTGAACGGGTTATCACAAACGGCGGTCTTTATGGTCGTGTTACCGGATTGACTGACGCAGCCATCACTCTGGAAATTGCCGATAATGTAACCGTTAAGGTAGCGCGAAGCGCCATAATGGGTCCTGCCGTTACCGGTGATAAACAAGCTCCCGCCAAGAAGGGAGGTGCTTGAGGGATAGGTGGTTGCTGATATCCTTCATCGTGCATGAAGATTGACACGGCCAGCAGACTGAAAACATCAGTCTGCTGGCCGTTTGTTTTTGGGTGTGCGGTTTTTTATCCGAAAATAAGATTACGCATGTTATTGCATGTACTGTAGGAGCGGATTTATCCGCGAATAACTCACCCAATTACCAGGATAATCATGAAGATTTCGCGGCTGAAGCCGCTCCTACGGACTTTTCCTGTTCCACCGCTTTGCAGTGGAACAGTGTAATCATCTTTTTTTGTGGCTGGTCGGGAAAATATAGCCCAGCCATACTGGCTATTTGAACGGATTAAAAATCAGTACCGGACAGTGTGCATTCTTGACCACCCGTTCGGCCGTGGAACCCATGAGGATTTTTTCCAGTCCTTTAACGCCGTGGGTGCCGATAATGATCATGTCGGCATTCTGTTCCTGGGCGTATTTGATAATTTCCTCGGAGGCATCGCCGATAGCCATGTCTCCACCGACACCATATTCCCGATCTTTATACTCTTCCACCAGGGCGTCCATCCGTTCTTTGGCTTCTTTTTCCAGATCGTTGGTCATGCCAATGAATGATGGATGGGCCAGCATCATGTCATACCCCAGGAAATCGTTGATTGCGTGAAAAAACAGAACCTCGGCCCCAAGTTTATCGGCAACCGGCATCGCATAGTCAACGACCTTGTCGGTAGTGCTGGAAAAATCAACCGGAACGACTACTTTTTTTATTTCAACCATTGTACATCTCCTCAATAGTAATAACGTACCCGGATACAATTGCTCCGGATAGCTCCTCTTGTGGAAATGATTGGTCGGATTATGAAAAATGTCAATAACGGCGAATAGTTTTTTTCTGCCTTTATCCCCAACAGTATTCAGCGAAAATCAACAGATTGTAACGGTTCAGGAGCACCCCATCTCCGAAGTCTCGTACCTCGCTATCTACACGGTCAGGTCTGATTCATAGAGGAATCACTATAGTTCACAGGTCTGCCTGCACAGATATGGAGCACTCCTGAACCGTTACAGGCTGTGGCCAGGGAAGTTCCCTGCACCCACCTGAATAGTTACAACAGACTCATTTATAACGCCTGCCGAATCCGCTCCATGGCCCGTTCGACATTTTCATAGGAATTAAAGGCGGAAAGGCGGATGTAGCCCCGGCCGCATTTGCCGAAACCCGCCCCGGGCGTGCAGACGACCCCTGTCTTGCCCAGCAGCATATCAAAAAAATTCCAGGAATCCCTGTCGCTGTGGATCCAGATATAGGGTGAATTATCGCCGCCTACATAATCGAATCCCAGTTCGCCGATGACCCTGGCGATCAGGTCGGCGTTTTTCAGGTAGGAGCCGACAAGAGCGCTGGTCTGCGCCTTGCCTTCATCCGAATAGACTGCCTCGGCCGCCCGCTGTACCGGATAGGAAACGCCGTTGAATTTGGTGCAGTGGCGTCGGTTCCACAGTGGATGCACGGGCTGCTTGTTGCCTGCTGAATCATAGGCCATGCACTCCTTGGGGACAACGGTGTAGGCACAGCGAGTACCGGTAAAACCGGCGTTCTTGGAAAAACTGCGAAACTCGATCGCCACTTCCCGGGCACCCTCGATCTCATAGATGGAATGGGGCAGGGCATCGTCACGAATAAAGGCCTCATAGGCGGCATCAAAGAGGATAAGCGCCTTATTTTCCCTTGCGTAATCCACCCAGATTTTCAACTGCTCCTTACTGATTGTCGAGCCGGTAGGATTATTGGGGAAACAGAGGTAAATCAGGTCGACCGGTTCGGCGGGTAGGTCCGGGACGTAGTTGTTTGCCCGGGTAGAGTCAAGATAGGTGATCCCCTGGTAGCGGCCGTCGACAAAGGCACCGGTACGGCCGGCCATGACATTGGTATCAAGGTAGACGGGATAGACCGGGTCCGGTATGGCTACCCGTGCGCCCAGCGAAAAAAGTTCCTGGATATTACCGGTATCACACTTGGCGCCGTCGGAGACAAAGATTTCGTCGGCCGTAATCTTCGCACCCCTGGCCTGAAAATCATTCTCGGCAATGGCTTGGCGCAGGAATTCATATCCCTGCTCAGGGCCGTAGCCGTGAAAGCCGCTCTCGGTGCCCATTTCATCAACCGCAGTGTGGAAGGCCTCTATACAGGCACCAGGAAGGGGTTTCGTTACGTCACCGATGCCCAGTTTGATAACGTCTTTATCCGGATGTTGCTCCTGGAACGAAGCCACTCTTTTGGCAATATCGGAAAAGAGGTAGGAGGCCTGCAGTTTGAGGTAATGTTCATTAATTTTCAGCATTTTCTTCTAATTGTTCAGAGTTGATTATTTTGTAAAAATGGTAGGTTACCGTTTCTGTGCAATGAAGATTACAGCTCAACAATCACGCCCTGGCTGAATTCATATCCGTCGGTGGTCAGGTCGTAGTCCATTCGGCCCGCCTGAAGGGTAAATGTCGGAGTTTTAATATCAACATCCACCGGGCTGATCAGCATTTTGGTAGCATCATAGTAATGGAGAAGATCGGTGTACAGGGTTTCTCCGGCCTGGGGTTTACGGATAACCACATTGTCAATCAGGATCAGGTGTCGTTCATCCAGGTAATAGGTCCCGCGATTACTGGTAATGGTGATCGGCTGGTCCTTGCCCTTGTACAGGGCGTCAACATTGATCATACCAAGTTCCCGATCGGTTTTTCCTGTAAAGGCCCGCCGGGCATTGATGATCCATTCCTCCTTGCCCATGGTCGTCAGGGTAAGAGTGAGGGAATCCATGACAAAATTCTGCTGCACCCGGGCCGCTGCGGCCGCCAGTTTCGGGTCATAGCCCCCCCGTGGCTTGAGAAAGTCGGCAACAGTGCCCTTCCACAGGGGACTGGTGGCCAGCAGGGCAAGGGGGACCATCCAGAGGAGATTACGCAGATTCTTCATGGACCGCTATACTTCACAAGCAGTGGTGTAAGATCTCCTCTGGCCTCAAGGATAAGGTCGCATATCTCGCGTACTGCGCCCCGGCCGCCGTTTTGCCTGCAGACATAATTTACCCGCTGTCGTACCTCGGGGACGGCATCGGCCGGAGCGGCTGCCAGACCGACACGGGCAAGCAGGGGCAGGTCAAGCCAGTCATCACCCATGTAGGCAGTGTGCAGGGGGCGTAGACCGGTGGCCTGCAGGATTTCCTCATAGACTCGGTTTTTATCCTTTCGGCCCTGATACACATGGGCAAAGCCAAGATCACCTGCCCGCCGTCGGACCGCCTCGGAAGTTCGGGCGGTGATTAGGCCGACATCAACACCGCTGTCCTGGAGCATGCGCAGGCCAAATCCATCCCTGGTATTAAAGCCCTTGGATTCGCCGCCGTCCTCGGTGTACACAATCGTGCCGTCGGTGAGGACGCCGTCAACGTCCAGTAATAACAGTTTGATCAGTTTTGCCCTGGGCAGAAGGGCCTGCCATTCTTTGCTGCGTGCAACAGGGCGACCCCGCTCCATGGCCCGTTCACGCAGGGCCTGGGTCAATTCACAGTCGGAGGGATACTCTCCGGATCCTGAGATCGAACAACCGCCGTCACTCATCGATGGTTTCCCCAATGGCCGCCCGAATGGCCAGCAACTGTTTCAGCAGGGCTTCCACCCTGTCCAGAGGCCAGGAGTTGGGACCGTCGCAGAGTGCCTTGTCGGGGTCGGGATGGACCTCCATGAAGAGTCCGTCGATGCCGGCGCCCATGGCGGCGCGGGCCAGGGGCGGTATAAATTCACGCTGGCCGCCGGAGCTGGCACCCTGACCTCCGGGAAGTTGCACCGAGTGGGTGGTATCAAAGATCACCGGGCAGCCCATTTGCCGCAACACCGGCAAAGAGCGCATGTCGACCACCAGATTATTATAGCCAAAACTTGTTCCCCGCTCGGTTAATAGCAATCGATCACAACCTGCGGCCCGTATCTTGCCCACCGCATGCACCATGTCCCAGGGGGCGACAAACTGCCCTTTTTTGAGATTGACGGTGACGCCGGATTTGGCGGCTGCCACCAATAGATCGGTCTGACGGCAGAGAAAGGCAGGAATCTGTATAATATCAAGAAGATCAGCGGCCATTTCCACCTGGCTTGATTCATGGATATCCGAGACCACCGGCACCCCGACTTCGCTGCGGATACGCCCCAGTTGCCGGAGTCCGTTTTCCAGGCCGGGACCGCGAAACGATTCAAGCGACGTCCGGTTGGCCTTGTCGAATGAGGCCTTGAAGACATAGGAAATACCAAGGCGTGCGCAGATGGCTTTCATCTCCCGGGCAATGTCCCAGGCCAGTTCCCCGGATTCCAGGACACAGGGGCCGGCAAGCAAAAGCAAGGGGCGACCGGGACCGACCAGGTAACGGTCGTCAGGGGTGGTTATGGCAACAGGCTGCATCATCGTTTATTCTTTCCCTTAGAGCTGTTGGCAAGTGCCGCCCGGATAAATTCCCGGAACAGCGGATGCGGCCGCATGGGTTTTGATTGAAATTCCGGGTGGAATTGACAACCCAGAAACCAGGGATGGTTGTTCAGCTCAACAATCTCAACCAGTTCGTCATCGGGTGAGGTGCCGCTGATCACCAGACCTGCTTCCTGCAACTGTTTGCGGAAGATATTATTGAACTCATAGCGGTGACGATGCCGTTCACTGATTTCATCCTTTTTATAGGCGGCAGATGCCAATGTATCTTTGATCAGCTTGCAGGGATAAGCGCCCAACCGCAGGGTTCCGCCCATATCTGAATTTTCATCACGAATCTCTATCTTGCCGGTACGGAAATCAAACCATTCCTTCATCAGGTAAATGACCGGTTCCGGTGTGTCGGGATCAAGCTCCGTGGAATAGGCCTTTGTGAGTCCGGCAATATTGCGGGCAAACTCAACAACCGCCAGCTGCATACCGAGACAGATCCCGAAGAAGGGAATTTTATTTTCCCGGGCATAGGTAATGGCCCTGATTTTTCCCTCCATGCCACGGCTGCCGAAGCCGCCGGGAACCAGGATGCCGTCACATTCCCGTAATTCATCGGTCGATGTGTTGTTTTCCAGATCATCGGCGGCGATATATTTCAGTTCGACCTGGGCATTGTTGGCGATACCGCCGTGGATCAGCGATTCATGCAGGCTCTTGTAGGCCTCTTTCAAATCCACATACTTACCGGTGATACCGATGGTGATTCTGTGTTTCGGGTGCTTGATCTTGTCGACCAGTTCTTCCCAGGGTTTGATGTTGGGTGCGCCCGTCCAGATGCCCAGTTTTTCCAGGATACGGTCATCAACCCCTTCGGCATGCAGTTTGAGCGGGACTTCGTAAATAGAATCAACGTCAATGGCCGTGATGACGTCCTTTGGTTTTACATTACAGAACAGGGCGATTTTGTTCTTGATTGAGGCATCCAGCGGCACCTCGGTGCGGCACATGAGGATATCGGGTTGAATGCCAGATGCCAGCAGTTCCTTGACCGAATGCTGGGTGGGCTTGGTTTTTATTTCGCCGGCGGTCTTGATGTAGGGAACCAGGGTCAGGTGGATGAACAGGGAGTAATCCCGGCCCAGGTCGGTGCGCAGCTGCCGGATTGCCTCGATAAAAGGCAGCCCCTCGATATCGCCGACGGTGCCGCCGATCTCGATAATGGCCACGTCCACGGAACCGTCTAACTGGAGGACCGCCCGTTTGATCTCATCGGTGATGTGCGGGATCATCTGTACGGTGCCGCCCAGATACTCGCCCCGTCGCTCTTTGGTAATTACCGAGTAGTAAATGCGGCCGGAGGTGTAGTTGTTCTTCTGTGCCATGACCGCGTCTGTGTAGCGTTCATAATGGCCCATGTCCAGGTCGGTTTCGGCCCCGTCGTTGGTGACGTACACTTCACCATGCTGAAAGGGGTTCATGGTGCCGGGATCCACGTTGATATAGGGATCCAGCTTTTGAAAGGTTACGCTCATGCCACGGCATTCGAGAAGAGAGCCGATGGAGGCAGCGGCCAGGCCCTTGCCGAGAGAGGAAAGAACACCGCCGGTAATGAAGATAAACTTTGTTTTTCTGGTCGGCTCTGTTTTCATGCCACCCTTCCTGTGGAAATGGAGAAAAAGAATATGACAGGCTAACCCGCATATTTCACAAGCGATCTGCTGCAAGGCCTGAAAACACCATGCCTGCTGCGTTACAGCGTAAAAAGGATTCCTCGAGATATTTCAATATATCTGCGGTCCTTTTTACACTGTTCCTTGCATTCATGGCCTTTTCAGGCCTTTCGCGACGACCTTTGTGAAATATGCGGGTTAAAGCTGTCCAGGTTGACGATACTCTGATGGGAACTTATCATACCCCATTGGCTCGTATTTGACAACCGTTGCGCAGGGGGAATTTATACCAATTTGCTGTCGGAAAGCAGCGTATCATATGACTTTTGTCAGTGATAATACCGGCGTTGTTTTATGCTTTTACGGCGCCTGCAAAGGCTATCTCCCGACCATCCCGGCCATCCATAGGGTGAGCGGCGAGCAGAAGCTGATAATCAGAAGGTCGATGATCAGGATGGCAAGAAAGGGGAGTACCCGCCTGGAGACGGCACCGAGGCTGTCTCCGGAAATGGAGCCGGAGACGATCAGGCAGATACCCATGGGCGGGGTGAGCATGCCGATGGCCAGGTTGGTGACCACGATGACGCCAAGCTGGATCATATCGATGTGCAGGGCGGGCAACATGGCCGTGATCATGGGCACCAGCAGAATAAGCGCAGCCGTAGTCTCGACAAAGGTGCCGGCTATGAGGAGGATGAGGTTGATGAGCAGCAGCAGGATGACCGGGTTATCGGACAGGGTTAACAGGGAACCGGCCAGCCGCGCCGGTAGGTCTTCGATGGCGGCGATCCAGCTGAAAATTGAGGCCATGGCAATGATGAACATGACAATGGCCGAGGTCACGGCCCCGTCACGAAACAGGGCAAAGAGATCCCGGAGGTGTATTTTTTTGTAGATCAGCATTCCTACCAGCAGACCATAGACAACCGCCACCGCCGCCGATTCGGTTGCGGTAAAGACACCGGTCAGGATGCCGCCCAGGATAATGATCGGCGCGCCGAGGGCCAGTAAAGCCCGTTTCAGCGTGCGCCACACCTCTGCTAGAGAAAAGGGAACCGCCTCCGAATATCCGTGTTTTATGGAAATCAGGGTTGCAACCAGGATCAGAGAAAGGCCGATGAGGATGCCGGGGATGATGCCTGCGGCAAAGAGCCTGCCAATGGATGCTCCGGTCAGAAATCCAAAGATAATCATGGGAATGGAGGGCGGAATAATAACGCCGATGGAACCACCCGAGGCCTGCACCGCTGCCGCAAAATCAGAATCATAGCCGGAGTTCTTCATGGCTGGAATCAGGATTGCGCCGACGGCGGCGGCATCGGCAGCGGCCGAGCCGGAGATCCCTGCAAAAAACATGGCCGAGACAATGGTAACCGCCGCCAGTCCGCCCGGCAGCCAGCCCACCAGAGCATTGGCAAAATCAATAATTCGGCGGCTGATACCACCCGCCTCCATGATTGTCCCGGCAAACATGAACAGGGGAACGGCCATCAGGGGAAAGGAATCGGTACCGGAAAAGAGACGCTGGGCAACCATCATCAGGGGGAAATTCCCCTGGACCAGGATGGCCAGCACCGAGCTTGCGCCGATGGCCACGGCAATCGGCGTGCCGATAGTAAAAAGGATGAGCAGCGACAGCAGGAGAATTTCAGGCCCCATCGGTGCAATCCCTTGCTATTCTGAGAAAAAAGGCCAGTCCGTAGAGGAAAAGAATACAGCCGCTTGCCGGAATGACGGCGAGAATGATCCACTTGGGCAGGCCCAGGGCCGGAGAGATCTGGCGCCGGATAAACCAGGCAAATTGTGTCCCGGAGATGATCATGACCAGGGCCAGCAGCATACAGACCAGGTGGACCATGAGTCGGGTCAGTCGTTTTTTTCCGGGTGACAGCCGTGCGGTGAGGGCGTCAACACCCGGATGGAGATTTCGGTAGTAGGCCACGGTGGCGCCGAAGAAAGTGAGCCAGACCAGCATGTAGCGGGCCAGTTCTTCCGACCAGAACAGGGAGGCGTTCAAAACGTAGCGACAGAATACCTGTACCGCAACAACAAGGGCCATGGACAGGCCAAGGCCGAAAAGCAGGTATTCGACGGCCTGGTTGAGGGCGGCGCAAAATTTTTGCAGAGTTGTCAGCACGGTCCTTGTTGAGAATTTGTCCCGCTGACCATCAGCGGGGCAGGGGAGGTGTTCCTTTCCTGGAGCAGACACTGCCGCCAGAGGCACCACGCCTCCCAGCCGGCTATTTCGTTGCCGCCATAATTTTCAGGAGCAGGGTGTGTACCTTGGGCTCCTTGAAGAGGTCCATGTCTTTCAGGTTTGCCACTTTGGCCCGAAACGAAGCCAGGTCAGGATGTTCTTCCACGATCATGCCCTTTTCTTTCAGCATGGCCAGGCGGGTGCCGTTCTTGGCCCGGTTGTCCTTGCGCTGAAATTTTGCCGCTTCAACCATGGCCTGTTGGATCATTTTCCGGTCGGCGGGCTTGAGCGTCTTCCACCAGAGCATGGAGGCGACATCAATATGGGGCGAGTAGACGTGTCGGGTCAGGGTCATGTATTTCTGGATTTCATAAAACTTGTAGACCTCCATGACCCAGAGCGGGTTTTCCTGGCCGTCGATGACGCCCTGTTCCAGCTCGGTATAAATGGGCCAGGGCATGGGGGTGGGGTTGGCGCCAAGCGCCTCCCAGATGGCCTTGTGCAGCGGCGAGGCCATGACCCGGATCTTCAGGCCCTTGACATCGGCGGCCGTCTTGACGGGATGTTTGTTATTGGTCAGGTTGCGGAAACCGTTTTCCGAAAAAGCGAGCCCCTTGAACCCCACCGTTGCCAGATCATCGAGGATTTCCTTACCCAGCGGTCCGTCCAGGATCTGATCAGCCTGGGCCGAATCCTTGAACAGAAAGGGATAGTTGATGACCCGGGTAATGGGATCGAATGTGTCAAAGGGACCGCCGGTAATCACGCCCATCTGGACGGTGTTCATCTGGATCTGCTGCAGGATTTCGGTCTCGTTGCCAATGGATTTGGAGTGAAAAATTTTCACCTTCCAGGCACCGTTTGAGCGCTGTTCAAGCAGTTGCTTGAATTTTTCCGCAACAATATTCTGGGCCGATCCCGGCTTGGTCACCACGCCCAGTTTAATGGTCCGGGCGGCCATGGCCACCTGGGCCAGGGCAAACAGAAACAACACGCAACAGAGGATGGTTTTTTTCATTGGAACGCTCCTTGTGGTTATAAGAAGGGCAGGGAGGTCCTGCCATGTATACTGTCAGCACGATAACTTCCCTACTTTTTACCTCTTCCTGATCACTTTGTCACGCAGATCGATCACATAGGCCTGGACAGGAAAATCACCCTTTTCCCAGTCGCTTGCAAAGATCACTCTGGTGCCGTCGGGCGAGGGGCAGGCGTGCGATTCGGCAAGATAATTGTGATTAAATTTGATGGCATGCAGATTGCCAAGCCGCTCGATCCGGGAGCCGTCAAGCTTGACGGCAACGACCTCGTTGCGAAAGGGCCACCAGTTATTGTTGTCACGGATCTGGTAGGTCACATAAACCCAGTTTTTTCGTTTGATGCAGCGGCCCGAGGTGTGGCTCGCGTATCCTTTGTCGACCAGCACGGTTATTTTTCCGTCCGACAGCCGCCGCTTGATGACCATGCCCTTGTATGGGTCTGACTTGCCGACCCCGACGATTACCTCGTCACCCTGTTCATCGACCTGGGTGTCAAAATGGCTGGGCAGACCGTATTGATGCTCTTCCCAGAGCACCTCGCCGGTGGCCGCGTTTCGCACCTGGATACGATCGCCGCCGCTGCCGTCAAGATCGGCGCCGATAACAATATAGCTCCCCAGGGGCGAAAGGGTACAGTTTTTCAACGCATTCAGGCTGTCGACATTAATGTCCGCTCCCTTTGTCCTGGTGGCGGCATTGACGAT
>WGCP01000160.1 GCA_015493715.1 Desulfobulbaceae bacterium | reverse complement strand
TGGAATCATGCCACGAAATACCACTCTGGATCATTGACGGCGAGGTTACGTCAACCCATTTTCTCCTTGCCGTCCACGCCCTGCCGGTATCTCTGATGGCGGCGGACCACCTGTCCTTTATCATGCAGGCCAATCCGCAATCTGAAATTTATCTGTATCACTCATCCCAATTTTTCGGCAATGATCCCCAAGCCTCCCGCGAGGATTTTTATACGCAATGGGGAGAAGAGTGGTGTGCACAACACCTGGATCTGGAAAACGACCTCTTCGGCGCCCATACCCGGATATTACTAGAAGGTGGAGTGGCCGAGGAGCGCATCAAACGACTTGATGTACAATCCGGGCTTGATGCCAGCCATGATCTTCTCCGCCAGGCCAAAAAATACCATTGCGGCACCATTGTCCTTGGCCGACGAGGACGGGAAATCAACAAGGGATTTTTCGGGGGCGTATCGGAACGCACCATGCAGAAGGCACAGAACCAGGCGGTATGGCTGGTCGGCTGATCAGTTCTGATGATCCCGTAAAAAGTCCAAATCGTTTTTAAAGATGGCTAAGTAAAAACACAGATATACAGGTAAGCGGAGCGTAGCGGAGACTCCGAGGAGTAGTGTTCCGGGGCGGGTCTCAACTATACAGGTAGTATGTTGTGAATCGCCCCGAGACAGGACGCCGTAGATTGAAGTTTTTACGACGCCATCACTCCTGTTTCCTATCCTTTGACCGCACGATCAAGACGGCCTCTTTTTCCCGCCTGAAATACCTGGCTGCAAGGCTGTTTATCTGGGCCGGGGTAATTGACGCATAATCCTTGCCGATCGTCAACGGCCATTGCAGCTGCTCGGGATGGCGGGAAGAAAGGGCAAGCACCATCTCCAGCCAGTAGCGATTGGTTCGCTGCAGGTCCCGGATCGACGTCAGAATCGGTGCAACTATCCGCTGCAGTTCTTCCGCATCCGCTCCCCGACTTGCAAGGGCGGCGGCAATTGCCTGCGTTTTCTTCCGTACCAGGACAATCTTCCTGGGATCAACGGTCACCAGACAACGAAGCACGCCATAGCCCCGGTCAACCCGGCTGGGTGCGTTATAGGCCATCGGCGAGTAGGCGGCGCCGAGTTCTTCACGGATGGTCCGCCGCAGCCTGTCTTCCAGCAGAGAGGCCAGCACACTGACGCGCCGGGTTCGACTGATATCCCAGAAATCATCCGTGGGCCAGCCGAGCGCCAGGACGGCTTTTTCCACCGCCGTATTAACGACAATGGTTTTTTCCCTGCCTGCGGGAAAGACCACCGGCGCTCTTTCTTCTACCGCCGCCGTCATTCCCTTGCGCGCCCCGAAGTATTTCCGCACCAGGGCCACAACCTGCAAAGGGTCCACATCCCCGACAACGGAAATCTCCAACTGGTCCTTTGCAAAAGCATCACTGAGCCAACGGCGTACCTGCTCCAGGGTCAATCTGAAAAAATCCTGCGCGGGCGGATAGCCGTATCGCGAATTATCGCCGGCAAAAAAACGGTCCCCAACCAGGCGATAGGTTCCGTCCACGGAACCCTGCATAGCCTGATACATCTGATGGAAACGCTTCATTGAGCGTGTATATGCCACGGGCCGGAAAACCGGATCGGCAAGGGAGGTATAGACCAGTTGCAGCATCAGTTCCAACTCACTGCTCAACCCCTTACCCGAAAAGCGAAAACTCTCCGGACCGATGGAAAAACGAATCTGTCCGTTGCGACCGGCAAGGGCCGTTTCAAGCTGTTCTTTTGTCAGGCGGCCGACGCCACTCTCGGCTACAACCGCCTCGGCCAGCTTATCAAGTCCGGCGGCAGGCTCGGAAAGTTTACCGTGACCAAAATTGACGGTAAGCAGCGCTTCATGCTCTTTAAATGAGGTTTTCTTCACATTGATCCGGATACCGTTTTGCAGAACAGTCGTGATCATTCCGATGGCAGGATGATCAATGATCTTTGCTATCTTTCCCTGTTGTGCGGGAGGGGAAAGATAAGGAAAGGAGGCAACTTTTTCACCGCTCCAGCGCTGCACGGGAGCGGCGGTAATAGCTACAAAGGTTCGGCGCAGAATATCTTCGGGCTTGCTCTTTTCTTTACGCAGGTCCACGGTACCGGCTACGCCGACGACATGCCTGACATTGGTGTTCATTCGCAGCAAAGCCTTATGGATATCTGCAACCGTTAGCTCATTGAGCAGGCGGGTATACAGCTTCTTTTCCTGAACCGGAGACAGAATAACCTCGTTGTCGTTGAGCTTTCGTATAAATTCAGCCGCAAGTTTGCTGCTGTCCCGACTCTCCTCTGTCTGCACCGCCTGATCAAGCTCCGCCTGCAGCTCCTTTCCCACCCGGGCAAGCTCCTGCTCCGTAACGCCATAGGAGGTCGTCTGTCGCAGGATGTGCTCAAGTTGCGTGAGAGCTGGACGCCATTTATCGGCGGTTGTCTGCCCGGAAATCACAAAATAGCCCAGACGTCTTACAAAAGTTCCACTATAGGCCTGGGCCCGGGCCAGAGGGCTGCCCGTCTCATTGACCATATGCTGCAGACGGTCATTGACAATGGCGACCGCCAGATAATTTTGCAGCAACAGTTTCTCCTTGCCAATCGTATCGGCGGTCGGATCTATATTCCACGTTGCGGCCAGGGTAATTTCCGTCTTACCGAGATCCGGCTCATATTGATAAAAAAAATCGCTGGTCTTCTCAGGGATATGACCGAAATCATAACACTTCGGCCGTACAGCGGCGGCATGAAGTCCTGAAAAATAGTCGGCAATGGACTTTTTTGCCTGCTCGAGACCGACATCACCGACCAGGACAACGATCATATTTTCAGGCCGGTACCAGGCATCGTAAAAGGCACGAAGCCGCTTGCTGTCTGCAGCGAGCAGGGTCTGTTCAACACCTATGGGATCGCGCTCGACTACCCTGGTCCCGAAAAACTCATGTTTAAGTAGATTTTTTCCAATTCGTGAACCGGCGGAATCACGGGCTCGTTTCTCGGAAAGAATGACCCCCCGCTCTTTTTTTACCTCCGATTCAAGCAGCAAAGCCCGACGGGCATAATCGGCAAGAACCAACATACCCTCATCAAGTGTTTTGTCATCAGGTGTGGGCAACAGAAGTTTATAGACGGTCTCGTCATAGGATGTATGGGCATTGGTATCGGCCCCGAAACTCATGCCGATGGATTGAAAGTATCGAATCAGGGTACCCGGCGGAAAATGACTGGTGCCATTAAACACCATGTGCTCAAGATAGTGGGCAAGGCCGCGCTGCTGATCAGTCTCGTTGAGTGATCCTGCCTGCACGTCGAGATACAGCGCAACCCGGCCTTTAGGCTCCCGGTTGTGCTTGATAACATAACGAACTCCATTAGCAAGCGAGCCGAAAACCAGCGCCGGATCCGGGGATAAATCACCTGTGTCCTGAGGCCAGCCATGGCTGATACAGGATGTTGCCTCAGGATCGACATGATTTACCGGTTTCCTGACCGTACAACTAGAAAATATTACAGCGAAAACAAGTAAAAAAACAGCGAAAAGAACGAACGGAGTTCTGTTGCATTCTTGTTTTGGTATCATCATTTCTCACTCCATGGCTGCAACCGGTTTGCGCAGCTGTAAGGTTTTTTCTCAGTATCCTTGGAGAAGTTGCTTGAACTTGTCCATAAAACGGGGTTGAGTTGCGTGGAAGGGGTTGTATACAGGAAAAAAATTACCACAAACAAAGGAAGAACGCATGGAAATTAACGGCAAAACAGCCCTTGTTCTCGGGGCATCCAGAGGAATCGGCCTGGCCATTGCAAAAAGACTGGCAGGGCGAGGTGTTCGCCTTATCCTGCCCTGGTACGACTGGCCCGAATCCGTCAAAGCAATGAAAAAAGAATTCTCAGGCATGGAACAGAACCATGTCTGTATCAAGGCCGACCTGCGAAGGGAGGACGAGGTCGACAGGATCGCGCAGTTGATTGAACGGGAAACGGGCGGCCTCGATATTCTCATCAACAACATTGAACGAGGCGGCATGCCGGTTGTTCACGGCCCCTACACGCTTGCGACCAATAAAGATCAATGGCAACGGGAAATGGAGACAACCCTGCATGCCAAATGGATGGTTTTCAACAGTTGCCTGCCTCTCCTGCAAAAGGCGGAACAGGCCTGTGTCATCA
>WGCP01000159.1 GCA_015493715.1 Desulfobulbaceae bacterium | reverse complement strand
TTCTGGACAGCTCGCTGATGTTCTTGCCATAGGCCCGATAGGCCGTCCGGATAAATGCATATTGATCCATGCTGAGCAACTCCTTTCCTCCCTGGTTATGGTTTTTCCTCCTACCATAACACCGGGACGATTCTGTGCTCGGGGTGGTCATTTTTAGGTTAGCACAACCACCTGCTCAGAGAGGAACTGCGTTATATTGCAGGGAATAGAGGATATAAAGGAGCTGGACAATCCGGGAATATACAGATAATACGGAAAATTGTTCAGGCAGTCAGGACAGTAAAAGATGGCGGCATGATAATGCCAAAATTCACGATACAGGTTGCTGGAAAAGGCGATGGAACTCCACAGTGCTATCTGGAAACAAGAAATTTAGTTTCAGCTTGCCTTTTAAGAAATTTCGCGAATTTTTTTTGGATTTTCGGAAGATTCCACATCTTGGTTACCATGGATTTGCGGGTAAGTTTTGCAAGTGTTGAAGGATTAAAATAGGCCTCCGCATTATCAACACTGAGCACAAAAGGCGGCTTGCCTGCACTGGACAGGATATAACTCATGAGCAGGGCGCCCGTTCGATGGTTGCCTTCGAAAAAAAGTTGTGGTTGGCTTATGTGATAGATGTAAACGGCCGCAGCCCTTTTCCAGGAGGATTTATCACGCCATTTATTGTAAACCGAGATCACCTCACTGATATTACATTCTTTCTGCCCGTAAAAACGATCGGTTGTGGCAGTCACATGTTGGTGAAATTCTTTTCGTATCTTGGGATCATTGCCACAGAGGACAATGTGATTGAGTTCCAGTATATGGTGCAGGCCCCGACGATGGAACAGGTTGATTTTTTTTCCAATGAGTTGATCTATGTACGTGTAACCAAGCATGAGATTTTCGATGATAATATCCTCAAGAGGATCCCGTCGGACATCGAGTTTTTCATTGATACTTTCGAAATTGCGTTGAACCTTTCGCAAAGAACGATGTATTTCCGGCAGATTCAACCTGTAGTTATCACTCATAATGAACTCGTAAAAAGTCCGAACAATCCTTAAAGATGGCTAAGTAAAAACATAGATATACAGGTAAGCGGAGCGTAGCGGAGACTCCGAGGAGTGGTGTTCCGGGGCGGGTCTCAACTATACAGGTAGTATGTTGTGAATCGCCCCGGGACACACACGACGCAGTAGATCGAAGTTTTTACGACGCCATCACTCATGTTTTACCACTATATACAAAAAAACCGCCCCCGTGAGGAACAGGGACGGCAGGAGGAAAGAAAAAAGAAGTACTCTTTTTTCGGGAAGGGTCAGTTGATGTTGTGCAAGGCTTTAACAGCCATATCGGCTACCTGGTCCGGCAGCGGAGCATAACCAAGTTCAAGGCCGAATTTCTGTCCTTTTGTCAATCCCCATTCGACAAATTCTTTCAGTCTGCCTTCCTTGTTTCTATCATCATAATGGTTGTTGAGTAAAAGCCAACTATAAGTGACAATCGGGTACGATGTATCTCCATCAGGGTCCGGGAGAAAAAGACGGAGATTGGCTGGCATTTTTGCGGCTGTATTGGCAAGGGTTTCGGTCGGGCTGGAATCATTTGGTTTAATATAGTTGCCGGACTTGTTTTCAATTGTCGCCATGGCCAGACCGGCACGCTTGGCAAAGCCATATTCAACATAGCCGATACTGCCGCGGGAATTAATGATTTTTGTTGCCACCCCGCCATTGCCGACCCCAAACATGGCAGTCCCTGGAAAATCGATTTCCTTGCCTATTCCCGGCCCATTCTCTCGCCACTCCTTGCTGATGGCAGCAAGATGATTAGTAAAGGCCCAGGTTGTTCCCGAGGAGTCACTGCGAACAACCGTGACGATATTGAGGTTGGGAAGGTTCAGCTTTGGATTTTCCTTTTTAATGCGCGGATCGTTCCAGACATTAATTTTCCCCAGAAAAATATCCGTATAGACCTCTCTGCTCAGTCGCAGATCTCCGTTAAGATCCGGAATATTGTAGGCAAGGACAATGGCGCCTGCCGTGGCAGGAATGAGCTGAACTCCACCGGCAACCCTGGCCATCTTTTCATCGGTCATGGCCGAATCGCTGCCGCCGAAATCAATGGCCATAAACCGCTTGGTGCCCTCACCACTGCCCACAGCATCATAGGTGATACTGGTATCAGTATAGACTTTTGTATAGACGTCGATCCATTTCTTGTAAAGTGGCGCCGCAAAGGTGGAGCCGGCCCCGGTTAAATGCACGATATTACCGGCTTCGTTTTTATCATTGTTTCCCCGGCAACCGCCTAAAGCAAAGATAAACGTCAGTAGAATAAGAAGGGAAGGATACATATACCTGGATTTCATAATAGTTCTCCTTTGGCAAAAGAACGGATTAACTGAACTGGCCGCTGAGATACTCCTTGGTTAGTTCTTCCTGTGGATTTTCAAAGAGCTCCCCTGTCGGCCCCATTTCAACCAGGTAACCGGTTCTTCCGCCCCTGGAGATATCGACCCCGAAAAACGCCGTCTGGTCGGCAACCCGCT
>WGCP01000158.1 GCA_015493715.1 Desulfobulbaceae bacterium | reverse complement strand
GTTACGCCATTTCAGGCTATTTTCATCGTTGCTTGTGGCTGTGAGGGTATAATCCGGGTAATCGTTCACCAGCACCTCACGGAGTCTACGCTTACCTCTTTGTCCATTTTTGTCTTCTCGAATAGCACGAGTATGCTTCAAAGTCAAAAATGAACAAATCTAAGGCACCGGTAAACGATTACAGGCCAGAGATTCTCGTAAACTTGTCGCCTCCGGTGAACGGTTGCTAATCTGGTCCAGCCTTGCTGGTTTATCGGATGATACCCCGTTATGGAAGCAAGGAGATTTTTCCGGAGATTGTCAATAATCGGGCGAGTTTTGCCTGTTTTTAAGGTATTCCGTGAAAATATCCTGGAAACATGATTACACTCCCTCTCCATGAACGAATACAAAATTTCTCTACTCTTTCAGTATACTGATGGAAATGAAAAAGACAAAAAAATAATTAAAAAAATCGTTGTATACCAAGCATTGATATCGATACGGGCCGGAGATGCTTTGAATGCCGGCGTCCCCGGGTTGCCGGAACGGAAAAAGCGGATTATCCTGTAATCAATACCTAACCCGCATATTTCACAAGCGATCTACTGCAAGGCCTGAAAACACCATGCCTGCTACGTCACAGCGCAAAAAGGATTCCTCGAAATATTTCAATATATCTGCGGTCCTTTTTGCGCTGTTCCTTACATTCATGGCATTTTCAGTCCTTTCGTGACGACCTTTGTGAAATATGCGGGCTAAAAGACGGAGTTCCCATCATATGAATACGAGAGTTGTCGCCATATGCGGTATTGATACCGGTGTTGGTAAATCAGTTGTTACCGGGTTATTGGCCGCCTTCCTTGCCGGGCAGGGCGGGAAGGTTATTACCCAGAAACCCGTGCAGACCGGGTGTACGGGCCGTCCCGAGGATATCCTGCTCCATCGCCGGTTGATGGATGCCGCCTGGAATGAGTATGATGAACGCGGCCTGACCTGTTCCTACTGCCTACCCTTTGCAGGTTCTCCCCATCTTGCGGCCGAAATGGCCGGTTGTCGGATTGAGGCCGCAGAAATCGACCGGGCATCGGAAATCCTTGCCGCAGAGCATGACTATCTGTTGATTGAGGGCGCAGGAGGCCTGCTGGTTCCGCTGGGCGAGAGACTTCTCCTGCTCGACTATTTTCAGGAGTGCGGCTATCCGATAATTCTGGTCACCACGCCGCATCTTGGCTCCATCAATCATACCCTGTTGTCCCTTGAGGCGATGAAGAAGCGCGGCGTACGGCTGCTGGGACTGGTATATAATTTATATGGGGACAATCCCGTGCAAATTGTTCGTGATTCCAGGAGGGTGATGGAGCGGGCCCTGAAAAATTACGGGTTTCTCTGCCCGATTGTCCTGCTGCCCGATTATCACGAATCCCGTTCCATCAACTGGTGGCCGGTTGTTGGCGATATGATGTAATTGTTTAATATACCGATAAATTATTGGTAATGATCTTTTTTTGTCGTTGCTCTTCACCACACCCTGTTTTATTGTTTAAGGGTCACGGGGATATTGCTTTTTCCAAAACCCTTAGTCAAAGATGAATTTTTTCGGGGTGGTCATGCGATTTTTTCTTGTATTTCTGAGCTATTTTTTTCTGTTCGGCCTTGTTCCCTCAGTGCGAAATATTCAGGCGGCAGGGCAGATAGATGACAGCATTCGTCTGCGTTCAAATATCCTCGCCCTTGATCGTGTACAGCAAAATATCCTCCATTCACTCAAGACGAATAAAGCCGGAAAAAATGTTTCCAGCCGAGAGGAACACGAGCTGCTGATCTTTGTTGACTACCTCAAAGAGCGCAATCGCACATACTGCACAGAGCTTAAAAAGCAGGCCGGGCAGGCGGCGGTTGCTGATCTTCCCTGCCCGGTTGACGAAATCCCTTTGCCCCGCGCACAGGCAAAGACAACGAAAGAAGAGATTTCCGAGCTTGATCGACAGTTGAATGCATCCCTGGGCGAGTTTGATGAAATGCTGCTCAAAGAGCAGGAGCGGATAGCGGCCCACCAGCCTCGGCAACGTGAATCAGGTGGGCAGGCATCATCAGGTGGTAGTGCGGGCGGCTATGGCGGACAGCAGGGAGAGCAGGGAAAATCCTCTACCGCTGGAGCTGCCGGTGGGCGTGCATCGGGTAAACAGCAGAAACCCGGGCAGACATCGGCGACAAGCGGCCAGGGGCAGAACGGTCGACCGGCAACTTCCGGGGCTACCGCTGCCGGATCGCATGGGCAGGCACAATCGGGGAGTATCAACGGTCCCGGTGGTGATAGGCTGCATGCCGATGATGATATCGTGGCCAGGCAATTGCGTGAGGCGGCGGAAAAGGAAACTGATCCGGAACTGAAAGAGAAACTCTGGCAGGAATATAGAAAATACAAGGACGGCCGGTGATGTATCGCTATGAACAAACCCATTGGACATGGTTTTTTCTCTGTGGTGTTTTTCTTCTATTGGGGGGCTGCGCTGGTATTCCCGGCAATCAGGTCGAACACGGTATCCGGCCCATGGTTATGGACCATGAACCTGATTCCTCAGAGCTGCTGGACGTTTCGCTCAAGGTGCTAGATCCCGGAACCCTTCCTGAAGATCCGAAGGAACGACGCGGCCTTTCACCGGAAATCAGGGATGCCGAAGCCCGGTTTTTTCCGGTCCATCTGAAATATACTCTGCAGGATACCGGCTACTGGGGTACGGTCAGGGTTGTTCCAGATGATGATATCGGCGCTGATCTTCTGGTGCGCGGACGCATTGAGTATTCCGACGGAGAGAGTTGTGCCGTCTCTATTGAAGCCGTTGACGCCACCGGAAGAGTCTGGCTGCAGAAAACCTACGCAGAGACGGCACGTCCTGTGGAACGCACCGGGATTAAGCCGGAGCAGAAAGACATCTTTCAGGATCTGTTTACTACCATTGCCAATGATCTGGCCTCGTTTCGCAAGACGCTTTCGCCTGCGCAGGTTACTGAAATTCGCCGGGTCGCCGAGTTGCGTTATGCCGAGGCCATGGCTCCTGATGCCTTTAAGGATTATCTGAAAAAGGATGGTTCCGGTCGCTATCATATCCTGCGCCTGCCCGCCCATGATGATCCAATGCTTGAGCGGGTGCGTAAATTAAAGGTCCGTGACGATATGCTGGTTGATGCCATAAACGGCTATTATAACGCCTATTATCGCGATCTCTGGGAACCCTACACCGATTGGCGTAAGTTTCGTGGTGAAGAGGTTTCCACCATGCGCAAATTGGAGCGGCAGGCCCTGACCCGACAGATCCTTGGTGTTGCCGCCATTGTCGGCGCCATTGCCATCGGCGTGGCCGGAGACAGTGATGTCGTTAATCGGACTGGATCTCTTCGGGATGTGATGATCATGGGCGGGGCGGCTGCGGTTTATTCCGGCTACCAGAAGGGCAAAGAGACGGAAATAAACAAGGAGGCGATCGAGGAACTCGACACCTCCTTTAAGGCGGAGGCCAAGCCCCTTGTCGTTGAAGTGAACGGAGAAACCATTCGCCTGACCGGGTCGGCCGAACAGCAGTACACCCGTTGGCGGCATCTGCTTCGAACCATGTATGCCCGGGAAACGGGTATGATTGATGAGGCGCAACCCATTCGGCCGGAAAAAAACGCCCCTCCTGCGGACCTGGTTGCGGGACCGGAGAAAAAATAACCTTGATGGCGTCGTAAAAACTTCGATCTACTGCGTCGTGTGTCCTGTGGCGATTCTAAACATACTACATGTATAATTAAGACCCGCCATAGAACATCACTTCTCGGAGTCTGCG
>WGCP01000157.1 GCA_015493715.1 Desulfobulbaceae bacterium | reverse complement strand
TTGGCCCAGATTTTTTTGTCCCGTGCATCAATGATTAATGCCTGCTTATAGGCTTGGGCAGCCGCCGGGAAATTTTTTCCTACAAGAAACTGGTCCGCCTGCTGGATCAGGGATGTATATCGCCTGTATTGAGCACTGAGAATCTTTTTATTGCCGAGGGTGGCCAGGCTGCCCGCGATTATCACGGCAACAATCACTATGGCAAGGGTTACTTTTTTTACTTCCATCAGTTTGTCCTCCCGGATATTTTTTTGCCGAGTGTTGTTTCAAGAAAAGCAAAAAAGACGATAAAGAGAATACCAACCACGGTTACCGCAAGAATTGTCATGCCAAGCGGTAACCCAAAAAAATCGTTGAGGAATATTCGTCCCATCGCTCCGGATTTATAGATTGGTTCGATTAGAGTAAATACTTCCGAAAAAAGGGCGGACCCGATAACGAGTCCTCCGACAAAAACCGCTCCGTCAATTCGACCACCAGCCATGGCGGTTGTGGACGTAGCCGGTCAGTAGCCGCCCATTACCATGCCGACACCCAGGATAGTTCCAGCCAGGATGTAGGAAATGATAAAGGTATCCGGAAGATAGAGAATGGAAATGTCCAGGATGCCAAGCGCGGACGTGGCATACAGAAGCAGCATGGCCGTCAGGATTGCAGAAAACATGACTTTAACAACGGTCACGTCATACAGGTAAAAAACCCCTGCAATTTTCCGGCAATTTGCCAGTCCGCCGGATTCCAGGACAAGACCGAAAAAAAAGCCAAGGCAGACCGCAAGAAAAAGATCTACCGGTGAGTTCGCCATCTGGGCGATTTTAAGTATTGGTGCCATTATAACCAACCATCCTTAACAAAATATGCTGTGGCGTAACCGCCGAAAAATACGGAAAAAAGAAAAGCCCAGGAGCCAAGGGACAGCATAGCCGCCCCTGCCAGTCCCTGACCGCTTGTGCAACCAAGCCCCAGGCGGGAGGCAAAGCCTACCAGGATGCCGCCGGCCAGGGCGTAAACGAGCCGGCCTCTCACGGATATTCCCGGGCCTTTATTGACTTCGATTTTACTCCGGCCATGGATAAAGGTGGAAACCAGCCCACCTAAAAAAGTTCCTATGCCCAGAAAAACGAGCCAGAAATGGAGCGGATTTTTTCCATGGGCGAAATAATGGCCGAAATAGGGTGAGTTTTCGATATGTGCCGGTGCGATGAGATGCATCAGGTATGCAGACAGCCTGGCCCAGGCGGCCGAACCGCCCAATCCTTTGCCGCAGAGTAAAAAAGAGGCAAAGAGTACAAAACCAAGTGCAATCCCGGCAATGTAAGGATTCATATAGCGTTTCACGCTGTTCCCCCTTGTTGTTGGTCGTCGCACATTGGACTGTGCCGTCGTGCAACGACACCAAATAACGTGGTTTGTTTACTGCAGGGACAATCGTCTTTATACAATACGATTGCCCCATGTCCTCTATCAGGCGGCAGTTTTATTATTCATGCCGATCAATAGGGATGCCACATTCGCAGGCGGAATGCCTTTTCCGTTTTTGAGGGATGCTGACGATATTTCGTGATCTTGAAGGAGCCGGTGAATTGGTTGACAAAGGGGAATCCGGCCTGGGCCCAACCGACCACGCCGCCCTTGTTTTTTACGCCGTTTATCTTTGTGGGACCAACAACCCACACGTTTTTGTATCCATATTTATAGAGGAACCCGCCGACATATTTTGACCGGTGTGATGTACGGCAGAAGACATAGATCTCCGCATTGGGATCGGTAATTTTCTTGGGAATCAGATAAACATGCCCTGCCTGGACATGGTCGGTCCCTTCAATATGAAAGGCGTTCCACTCGGAATCGGTACGGACGTCAATCAGGTAAATTTTGGCGCGGTATGCCGGGTCCGCCATGGCCTTTTGCCAGACCTCATGCAGTTTGTAGACATCGATCTGATGGTCTTTGGGAATGGCATTGATAAAATCCTGGTGGACTGCATGCTCGGCTGCAACCAGGGGATTGTTCGCCGCCAGGGCCATACCGGTACTCATCATGAGCAACAGACAACAAACGGCTGGGAAAACTACTCGTTTCATGTTCGTAACCTCCTTGAAAAGAATTAAAAGAATAAATATATATAATAAATATATATAGATACAACAACGATAAACGGGAAAATAGAGAAAAGTGGGATGGTCGGTGCCCAGGTTGTCTCCGTAGCATGGGAGGCATGTTCACGGCCATACGGAATTTGATGATAGACCAGCATGGCTGGACCAAATTTTACCGTTACAGCCACAACGGATAAGCATAGATTCCGAACGATGAAAATAGTCGGATCCACACTATGTTGTGGGCGATTTTCGAATAAATATTTCAACCTTTAAAAATCAAATATCTGCACCGCATATAAATAGAATGGTTTTCGGGTGTGGTCAAGAAAATTATTATTGTCCGGCTTTCTCTGGATGCGGCTGATCAGGGTCCTGTTCAATGTTCAAGTCGGGAAGCGAGCCGCTGAAGGCAATACTTGACTTGGACCGGCGGCTTGGGTACACTGTCGTCTAAGTTTCAGGTGTCCACCGGTTGGTGGATGAAAAGGGAACCCGGTGTGAATCCGGGACGGGCCCGCCGCTGTAACCCTGCCCCGATGATTTGGGGAGCTTGTGCAGTCTTTGTGCGCCACTGCGTCGTCAAACAGACGTGGGAAGGCCACTGCACAAGAAGGGAAGTCAGAAGACCTGCCTGAAAATCGTTCGATAGTACCCCCGGCAATGGGGCGGACAATGTATGCACATCTGGGATAAAGAAGGGATATCCCGGATCAATTTATTAATTGGTCCGGGTTTTTTTATTTCCGGACCGTGAAAAAAGGAGGTTTTCATGAAGTTGAAAACAGTTTTTTTTGCGGTGCTCGTGTTGTGCATGTTCACCGTGCAGTCGGTAACCGCAGGGGAGCATAAGGTGGAGCATAAAACGGGTATTATCCTGGCCATGTTCGGCACCACGGTCGAACCGGCATTAAAGGGATTGCTGAACATCAGGAACAAGATGGTCAAGGCCTATCCCGGAACTCCTGTCCGTTTTGCCTTTACCTCCAACATTATCCGCCGCATCTGGCGGAAACGGGCTAAGAATCCGGCCTACATTAAGGCCCATCCGGAAATTCCACCGGAGATTCTCCATGTCAAAGGACCGCTGGCAGCCATTGCCGATTTTCAGGATGACGGTTTCGATACCTTGGTGGTCCAACCTACCCACATCGCCCCGGCCGAGGAGTTCCTTGATCTGACCAGTTACGTCAAGGCCCTTGCCTCCATCGATACCATCAAGGCCAAATTCAAACCCTTTCATAAATTGGTTCTCGGTCGTCCCATGCTTGGCACCTTCGGCGTTACCCACCCCTATGCCCAAGATATCAAGGTTGCGGTAAAGGCCATGAAAGAGGATGTGGAGCGGGCGCGGCAAAGAAAGGCCGCTCTGGTCTATATGGGACACGGCAATGATCATTTTCCCTCCGGTGGTTCGTATATCCAGTTCGCCCATGAAATGAAACTTGCCTATCCTGATGTGTTAACATTGGTTGGTACGGTTGAAGGATATCCCGGCCTTGATGAGGTAATGACCTGGCTGAAAGAGGCAAAGGTGAAAAACGTGTACATCCGGGCCTTCATGGTTGTCGCCGGGGACCATGCCCACAATGACATGGCCGGCCCTGACAGGGATTCCTGGAAATCCGTCATGGAAAAGGCCGGGATCACCGTCCATCCCTACCTGCATGGTATGGGTGAAAATGACCGGGTTGCCGACATCTATGTCCGTCACGCGGCAGATGCGGCAAAGGATGCAGGCATTATCCTGAAATAATGGCAAGGCGGCCGGACCATTCTTCCATGATCGGCGTATTGTTGTCAGTGTTGCTCCTTTGCGCAATGCTGATTTCCGCGACCATGGGCTTTATGAAGATTCCGGCCGTCGACGTGGTTGCAGTGATTGTTCATAAGATAACCGGATTTGGAGCGGTTCCGGATCCGGTTGTCGCCGGCATCGTGTTGGATGTGCGTCTGCCGAGGATTATCGGCGCCGCCCTGGTCGGTGGCGCTCTTGCCGTCTGCGGAGCTGTCTTCCAGGCCATTCTGCGCAATCCCCTGGCCGATCCCTACACCTTGGGCATTTCGTCCGGCGCCGCCTTCGGCGCCTCACTGCTGATCGTGCTCCAGGTTTTCGTACTGATCCTGCCCACATCCCTGTCCATTCCCGTCTTTGCCTTTGCCGGTAGTATTGCCACCCTGTTTGTCGTGCTTGCCCTGGCCGGTGGCGACAGACGGTTGTCATCAACCAGCCTGATCCTCTCAGGTGTTATTGTGGCTGCCATTTTATCGGCTGCCATAGGGTTTCTTAAATTTCTTGCCGATGAGCAGGTGGGCATTATTATTTTCTGGCTGATGGGGTCTTTGTCCGGCATATCCTGGACAAATATAGCGCTGTTGTTGCCCGTGTCCTGTCTTGGCCTGGTGATTTGCCTGCTCTTTTCCCGAGAGCTTAACATCATGGCCACCGGTGAACGAACCGCCGCGACCCTGGGAATACACACCGCACGCCTGCGCTGGATGCTTCTGCTTGTCTGTTCTCTCATGACCGCGATAAGCGTCGCGGTTTCCGGAATCATCGGCTTTGTCGGTCTGATTGTTCCCCATCTGCTGCGCCATCTGTTTGGCCCGGATAATCGCAGATTGATTCTTTTTTCTTTTCTCGGCGGCGCTGTTTTGCTTGTCGTTGCCGATACCCTGACCAGGGCTGTTCTGCCCTCGGAGGTGCCTATCGGCGTATTGACCGCGCTTATCGGCGGCCCGGTTTTCTGTGTAATTTTTAAAAAGCGGCAGCGCGATGGCAGGTAGACAAGCTCGTGTTTCCGGCAGCCTCTGGCGGCTTGACGAGGTCGATTTCTGCTATGGCCGTCAGCCGGTTCTTGGTGATTTTTCCTATCAATTTGAGAGGGGATGCTGTTACGGCGTGTTGGGGCCAAACGGCAGCGGCAAGACCACCCTGCTTGATTTGCTCTGCGGACTGTTGGTACCCGAAAGCGGTGCGATCCTTTTTAACGGTCGGCCGCTTGCCGATTGGCGGCCACGCGCATTGGCCCGGCAGGTGGCCCTTGTGCCGCAAGAATTCGCGGTCGATTTTGATTTTTCCGTTCGTATGGTGGTGGAAATGGGCCGTTATCCCCATCTGGGCCGGTTTGAGGACCTTGATGACCATGATCATGTGTTGGTGCGCAAGGTGATGACCGAACTGGCAATCGACGGGCTTGCCGACCGGCCGGTGAACCGATTGTCCGGCGGCGAGAAGCAGCGGGTGGCCGTTGCCCGGGCCCTGGCCCAGGAGCCGGCGGTTCTGCTGCTGGATGAGGCGACTTCGAACCTGGATATTTTTCATACCCTTTCTATTATCGGGGCCGTCAGGAGCCGGGTGCGGGAAAAGGGATTGACGGTCATCGCTGCCCTGCATGACCTGAACCAGGCGGCTTTTTTCTGTGATCGGCTGCTGTTTCTGAAACAGGGGCAATTGATCTGCCATGGCCTGATTGACGAGGTCCTGCTGCCCGATGTGATTGATGATGTCTACGGCGTGCAGGCCCAGGTGGTTTATAATGATTTTTCCGGCTGCCGTCAGGTGAGTTTTCGTGCATCTGATTATGGTCGTTGAAGCGGAGTATAAATAAAAGATATGAAACCTATAAAACGGATATTGTTGGTTGTTGTGCTGCTCCTTGTTTATGGCGGTTCGGCCCTTGCTGGGCCGATTGTTGATGCCGACGGCCGGGTGACGGTTGTCAAAAAGCCGTTTACCCGTATTATTTCACTGTATCCCGCCCATACCCGCAATCTCATTGATATGGGTGCCGGTAAACAGATTGTGGCTGTCGGTCGTAGTGATCACCAGATGCAAGGCTTGCCGAAACTCAGCTTTCGGGACGATCCGGAGCGGCTGCTTGCCCTGCACCCGGATCTGGTGTTGATCCGGCCCATGATCTCCCGGGCCTATCCGCGGCTTGTCAGTCGTCTTACCCAGAGTGGGGTTGCTGTTGTGTCCCTGCAGCCATCCGCCATGGATGAGTTGTTTCGGTACTGGCAGACCCTGGGAAAATTGTCCGGCCATGAACAGGAGGCAAAAAAGATGGGCACCCGTTTTGGCAGGGGACTTGCGGAAATCAACCGCAAGGTAAGCCGTATTCCGCAGGCGGAGCGCAAACGGGTCTATTTCGAGTCCATCCACAAGCGGATGAAGACCTTTGCTCCCGGTTCCATGGCTATCTTTGTCTTGGAATCGGCCGGCGGCATCAATGTGGCCGTCGATGCCAGGCAGGTGCGCAAAACCAATATCGCGGCCTACGGCAAGGAGCATATCCTTGCCAAAGCAAATGAAATTGATGTATTCCTGGCCCAGAAAGGCCGCATGAATCCGGTCACCGTGGAGATGATAAAAAACGAACCCGGTTTCCAGGTCATTAAGGCGGTCAAAAACAATCAGATTTATCTTGTTGATGAGAAACTGGTTTCCCGGCCGACCCTGGGTTTGTTGGAGGGAATTTCTCAAGTATTTACTCTTCTCTATCCACAGGAAGACCGGGCAGGGGTTGATGGCCGGTAATCCGCCCGCTGTCATAGTGGCCGGA
>WGCP01000156.1 GCA_015493715.1 Desulfobulbaceae bacterium | reverse complement strand
GCTCCCTTCTGCTCGATCACGGTCATCAGGTCACTGAGGATCTGGCAGGGATGATACAGGTCGGTCAGCGCATTTATAACCGGGACCGTGGAATATTCGGCCAGTTCAGCAACCACGTCCTGGCCGAAGGTGCGGACAACGATGCAGTCCACATACCGGGCCAGTACCCGGGCGGTGTCTTTTAACGGTTCCCCCCTGCCGAGCTGGGAATCCCTGGTGGACATAAAAATAACCTGTCCGCCCATGCCGTACATGGCGGCCTCAAAAGAAACCCGGGTCCTGGTAGAGGGCTTTTCAAACAGCAGGCAGGCGGTTTTTCCGGTCAGCTGATTGTGGAGTATATCGTCTGCAGACTCATTTTTCAGCATAATTGCCCGAACAATGAGTGACTGCAACTGTTGTTTGTTGAAATATTTTAATGCTAACAGATGGTTTTTCATGGTTTTTCTTCCCGATTGCACGATAATGTTCAGCCGCAGGGTGGAAATACTCACCGGAAAACCTAATCTCTTCCAACATTGAGCTGAACTAAAAAATATAACAGATATAAAAAAAACGATGATTTTGCAAAGAAATTCTACAGGAAGCAAGAGATGGATTTATCATCCGTTCCCATAGGAGCATCTTTTGGGCCGCATATTTCATAAAGGTCGTTGCGAAAGGTTTGAAAATGTCATGATTGCAGATAGCGAACGAAGTGAGACCTTCGAGGAATAGTGTAAAAAGATTCGCAGATATATTGAAATATTTCGAGGAACCTTTTTTGCGGTGTAACTCGGCAGGTAGTGTGTTTTCGGCTCTTACCGCAGAATGCTTGTGAAATATGCGTGTTAGGACGATCCCGCCGGAAAGGAAACACGGTCGAAAGAATGAGTGATCTTGCGGGGGGCGGGAAAACTGTCGACAAGTTTCCCGGAGATCAGTTGACGGGATATCCGGCCCATGCTAAAGTAATTTAAGAACGTTTTTTCGAGCATAAAACCGTCTTGCGGAACTGATTTTCCGTCTTTGTCTCCGCTTCCACCTCCAAGGAGATACTCTTCATGGATCGACAGCATGGTCGCTGGAATTTATTGTTCTCCATAGCTCTTCTCCTTCTTGTTGTTTTCCTCTTTTCCTGTAATTCCGATCAACCGCCGGTACCTATTTCGATGGGGCTGGCAATCAATCTCAGTGGTCGCGGTGGAGCGGCCGGAGAAGATATTCGTGACGGTGCTATATTAGCCGTGAATACAATTAATGATGCCGGCGGTATCAACGGTCGTCCCCTGAAATTGCTGGTCCGTGACGACCGTAATACATCCGAAGGCATCCGGGCCGCAGATAAATCACTTGCGGCGGAAGGCGTCAGCGTCATTATCGGTCACAGCACCTCCGGCAATACCCTGCTCAGCTATCCCTTTGTCACTGCAAAAGGTATTCTCCTTATCACTCCCTATGCCGCTACCAACAAGTTGAGTGGTAAAGATGATCTCTTTGTGCGAACCCAAGTGAACTGCGACCTCTACGGTAGAAAGGCGGCTGCCCTTTTTAAGCGCCGTGCAATAGGGTCGGTGGCCCTGCTTATGGATATGAGCAATGCTGATTTTGTGGTTGACTGGAAGGATTCCCTGAAAAAATATTATCACGGCAGAGTTGATGCGGTCACGTTTAATTCCCGGAAACAGGTGCATTGGTCTGAAATTATTACCTCGTTGCTGGCGATGAAGACGGATGCCGTACTTCTGCTGACCGAAGCAAGCATGAGCGGTGTGGCCCTGCAGAAACTTGAGGCCGCCGGCTATGACGGCGCTCGTTTTGCCACCATTTGGGCGGATACGCCTGAGCTCTTGCACTATGCGGGTGGAAGTGCAGAAAATCTACGGATTATCACCTTCATTGATCCAAAAAATGAGCTGCCTGAATATCTCGCCTTTTCCAGGGCCATGGAAAAGAGCTTTCATAAAAAGGCGACGGCACGATCCTCAAGGGCCTATGAAGTGGTTTTTATTCTTGCCGACGCCTTGGAACGGAGGAAGGAGAACACGGCGATCGGCTTGAAAAATGCTCTGCTCAAGGGTAAGTATACCACGATTCTCGGCCATTTACGTTTTGATAAATACGGTGATGTTGTTCGACCGATTTATGAAGTGATGGTCCATGATAATCAATTTCAAAGTAACGGTTCCATCTAAGAGTGCAGAATTCACAACCACTGCATATAAAGATCAAGCGGATATTTATCCTTGTCGCCTTTCTTCTACTTCCCGTTATTGTCCTGTCAAGTGGTTTG
>WGCP01000155.1 GCA_015493715.1 Desulfobulbaceae bacterium | reverse complement strand
GGAAAGCCGGATGCGGGAAAACCGCATGTCCGGTTTGACGAGGGGGCGCTATGACAGGAGAGCTTCCTGGGCACGTAGTAGCCGCGTGCGGCAAGGCGTCTGGTAAGATCCAGGAGAATCCTTTAGTAGCGCTCTACTCTACAGTTCATCAGGAAATAGACAATGGGTGCTGAAAATCAACGGCAGGACACACTTGCACGCAGGCGCTGGCGTGCCTTTAAAAAAAACAGGCGCGGCTACTATGCCCTGATCATTTTTATACTGCTCTTTGGAACCAGCCTGTTCGCTGAGGTCTTGAGCAACGATAAACCCCTGATCGTCGAGTACCAGGGTCAGCTCTATTTTCCTCTGTTGAAAAGCTATCCGGAAACGACCTTTGGCGGTGATTTTGAAACCGAGACCGATTACCGGGATCCATATATTCTTAAACGACTGAGCTCCCACGGGAATTGGGCCGTTTTTCCTCCCAATCCCCATAGTTATAACTCAATCAATCTGAACCTGGATCAGCCGGTACCCTCTCCGCCGAGCAGGGATAATCTGCTGGGTACGGATGACCGGGGCCGGGACGTGCTTGCTCGTTTGATTTACGGTTTTCGTTTATCGGTGCTCTTTGGTTTTGCCCTGACAACGGTGGGCACGGTGCTCGGCATTATCGCCGGTGGTATTCAGGGGTATTTTGGCGGGAAAATCGATCTGTTTTTCCAGCGTTTCATTGAAATATGGGGCGCCATGCCTGAACTCTATCTACTGATAATATTTGCCTCCATTTTTAAACCAAGTATTCTTCTGCTGCTGGTCTTGCTCTCCCTGTTTAGCTGGATGGGGTTGTCTGATTATGTGCGCGCGGAATTTCTCAGAGGAAGGAACATGGAGTATGTCAAGGCAGCGCGGGCCCTTGGCGTTGGAAATCTGACCATTATGTATCGGCATCTGCTGCCTAACGGTATGACACCGGTTATCACCTTCCTGCCTTTTCGGATGTCCGGGGCAATTCTAGCCCTGACCAGTCTCGATTTTCTTGGTCTTGGGGTGCCGCCCTCGACCCCAAGCCTTGGGGAACTGTTGGCCCAAGGAAAGGCCAATATTGATGCCTGGTGGCTGTCTCTGTCAACTTTTTTTGTGTTGGTCGGCATGCTGGTTTTATTGATTTTTATCGGAGAAGCTCTGCGCGAGGCCTATGATCCTCGCCGATAACCGACAAAAGTTGTGTCTTTATCGGGCAAGATTGTTTCCCGGGACGACATGACATATATTATAAAAATGCATAAAAAAAGGGGAACAGCCTGATAGCTGTTCCCCGAATATTTATGGTGATCTGTTTTTAGGGTTCAGACCCTATACGGCTACCTGCTAGACTTTCTTCGCAGGTCAATAATCTCAGCAGCCATGACGGAAACCGTATGACCTAGCGATAGGCAGAGATCAAGAGAAGTAATTTCCTTTTTCTCCATCTGTTGCTGCAGGCTTTGACTGAGTTCAGTTATTTTTTCCATTCCTTTGCCACCCTCTTCAGGAATCAGGCTTAATGTTGATTCCAGAAGCTGGAGGAGAACCTTCTGTTCGGCGGAAGGGGTTGATTCTTTTTGGAGTTGTTGAACAATCTTTTTGCTTTCCCGGAGCTGCTCAACAGTTCCCTTGGCGGCAAAAGCTGTAAGTCCGACTCCAAGGGCGGTCAATAGACCAGAACCCGTGGAAATCTTGTCGCTCTCCGTCTCTTCCGTAACAGCTGATGGTGTTTCAGTATCCGGGCCGAAAAAGGCATCAAGCTTGTCTTCAATTTCAGCACTTGGCTCCTCGGTCAGGGTTGTGACCGTTTCATCCTCATTGAATCCATTTTCCTCCTCGGCATCGGCAAGGGCGGGGGCAATATTGAGTTCATCGTATCCCTCTTGCTGTTCCACGGCAGTAGGTTGCTCTTCAGTCTCTTCAGCGTCATCCAGTCCGAAAAAGGCATCGAGTTTGTCTTCAATTTCAGCACTTGGTTCTTCAGGCAGAGTGGCAACTGCTTCGTCCTCATTAAATCCGCTTTCTTCCTCGGCATCGACAAGAGCGGGAGCAATGGCTATCTCATCGTTAATATTCTCGTGTTCGGCCGGAGCGGATTCTTCCTCTTCATCGTCCAGGCCGAAGAAGGCATCAAGTTTGTCTTCAATTTCAGCATTGGGCTCTTCAGCCAGGGTGGCGACAGCCTCATCTTCGTCAAATCCGCCTTGCTCTTCGGTATCGGCAAGGGCCGGGGCGATAGCTTCATCCTGCATGGATTCCAGGACTGGTTCAAGATCTGTCTCTTCTTCGTCCAGGCCAAAGAAGGCATCAAGTTTGTCGTCTATTTCATCTGAGGGAACTTCGGGCAATGTGGAGGCTATTTCCGTTTCATTAAATCCGCCCAACTCTTCGGCACCGGCGAGGGCTGGTTGTAAGCCGGACTCGTCTTCTTCGACAAACAGCTGGTCAAATTCCTCATCAATCTCCTCCGCCTTTTCCGATCCGGCGTCATCGGTTAGTTCAATGTCTCCATCACTGAAATCCAGGTCGAATTCATCTTCGTCAAAAGTCAGCTCAAGATCTTCAAAATTATCATTGGTTTTCGGCTCATTCTCACTTGCCGTAGTATCAAAGATGCTTTCCTCTTCATCGGTGAAAAAGAGATCAAGCTCCTCTTCGAATTTTTCTTCCTCTATGGGTTCTTCTTCAAGCAGATCAATTTCGTCTTCATCGCCGGACAAGGCGGCTGCACCAGCAATAGCCCCGCCAACAAGAAGTTCCTGCTCTATGAAATTATCAGCTATCTTGTCTTCCACAGGTGTAATGGCGGAGGGATCGAGAAGGTCATCAAGGCCTGGTTCTGCAGGAGCGTCTATATCGGCAAGTGCCTCCTGAGTTTTTTGACCACGATTTATCTCCGTTCCGGACAGGTCCTTTTTCCCTTCAGGCGCAATCGGCGCAACTATATCGTCTATGATTTCTTCGCTGTCTGAGGCCTCCTTCTGCTTCTTAGTTTCGGCAATGACGGCTTTCAGGGCATTTAAACGGTTCACCCGGTCGATAAGGACATTTTGTTTTTCTTCCTCATCGATATTTTTTTCGTCAAGAAGAAGTTCCAGCCCCTCATAGAACGAATGAAGCATACTGAATGCTTCCGGATGGGCATCGGCCCGTTCATCGGTTATATATCCGCCCAGAGCCTGTAAGCCCTGAATGAGAACCTGAGCCGATTTGTTTTTCATGAAATGCTCACGAATATCGGCTATCTGGGAATTGAATTGATCCAGACCCTTATCGGTTACCTCCCATTCCAGACCCAGTATGGTCGCCTTCAGGCAGGTGAGAGGTTCACATTCAGGAATTTCCGCCACACTTTCTTCGCCTGAGATGGCAAGTTCACCGCTGGAACTCTCTTCAGTGGCGATGTGAGAGATGGAAGTCTTTTGATTGATCTGGTACTGAAGAATTTTGAATTTACGGATATCCGCTTTCAGCAGAGAGGTGATGGAGTCACCGGTAATTGTTTCCGATGAGATTATCTTTTCGAAATTGTAAAAGAAACTGAGCAGTAATTTAATGGCATTTGGATGGGAATAGGCACCCTCGGCACGAAGATAGTTGCCTATTTTGTGGAGACCTTGCAGATATACCTGGGCAACCTTGTCCCCCTGCCATACCTGTTGCAGATTGTCGATTTCATCGATGAGTTCCTGGAGAATTTCATCACTGATTTCCCAGTCGAGGGAGAGAATGATCGATTTGAGACGAGTTAACGGAGAATCACTGTCCCCTGTAAACTCGAATAAATCGACATCATCGTTATCAAAGGATTCATCGGCAAACAGCGTAAGATCTTCTACATTTTCCAGATCGTTGGGCATATTGTCTTCTGACTTTTTCATATCCGGCTCATTGCTGGGTTCTTCAGTTCCGTACCATCAGAGAAGTTTTTTCTGAATGGCGACTACGGTTGATGAAATAATTTTCTTTAATGTTTCAGGAACATGGTATCCGGTGAGTGCGCTGGCTTCAAAGGAAGGAACTTTCAGTTTGCCGTTCAGGTCCTTTTCCAGCACCGAGGTCGGCAATATCGGGATCCCCTGGTTTCGGAGGTCGACTTTATTGTATTGCAGGACCAGCGGTATTTTAAAAATGGACTGTTTGTAACTCTTGAGATTTTCATACAGTTGATTAAGTGAGCGAATGTTTTTTTCCCGCATCTGCTCTTGGGCATCGGCGACAAAGACAAGTCCATCAACGCCTTTAAGGACCAGTTTCCTGGTCGCATTGTACTTGACCTGACCAGGAACGGTATAGAGCTGAATTTTCATCTCGTAGCCCTTAATTTTTCCCATATCAAAGGGTAGGAAATCAAAAAACAGGGTTCGGTCTCCATGGGTCTTCAGGCTGACCATCTCCGATTGGATCTGCTTATTGAATTTTCGATTGATATATTCAAGGTTCGTGGTTTTTCCACCACGGCCGGGACCGTAGTACACGATTTTGATTTGAACGATTTTTTCTCTAAGATTGATGAAACTCAAGGCGTACTCCCGATGCTCTGGTTCTTTTCGCAGTTGACCGTCACTGGTAGTCCGTACATTCGGACTGTAACAAAGAAAGGGTGCGCAAATATGGTTCAGTCACGGGCCCAGAGTTTTTTGATATGTTCAATGGTCTCGACAACATTCAAGCGCAGAAAGCCAAGTGAAATATCCTTTCCGAACATGGAAATCAGCAGGAGCTCGTCATCAATTTTTGAAAAATGAATATTGCAATCAGTTCCCTTGTGGAAAAGGAGAGAGAATTCTTCTTCGCCGACCAGCTTGGCCATGGCATCGACTGTGGCAAAATTTCCCGCCGCTAGTGCAGCAAAGGAATACACATCATATTTGGACGTACCATTATCTTTGGCAGTGATAATATTACCGGCCATATCGATAATAATGACGCAATCCACTCCAATTTTTATCAGCTTCTCAGTCAAAATTTCATCAATTTTTTCAAGCTGTTCCTGGCTAACTACACCGTAGTTCATTCCAACACCTCTTCCATGTTCCTTAAGATTGATATAACAGGGATATATTCAGATAAGTTACCTTATTATCAAGAGTATACGACAGAAAAATTATTATATGAAGGTATTTTATAAAAAAGTTATTTTTTTCTGTTCTCCGAAAAAAGTACAGGTATCCGTCCCTATCCCGGCAACAAGATAGCTACTGTCGGGTAAGATTTTTGGGAAAAATTGAGGGTCGTGTTCTGTTGCGTGTCAATCGGGAGAGGTTCAGAGCCAGAGGGAAGTAAATGCAAATTTAGTCACATCAACAAGTCCCTTATCGGTGATTTTAAGGGTTGGGATAACTGGAAGGGCGAGGAAGCTGAGCAGCATGTACGGATTTGCTACCCGAACACCCATCCGTCGTGCCATCTTATTAATAGAAGTCAACTGGTCGGCAACGACGGCCGGTGGTTGATCAGACATAAGACCGGCTATGGGCAGGGGGAGAACCAGGTTTTCATCTCCGCACACCAGAGACAACCCTCCGTCATTATCGGCAACAAGACGTGCCGCAGCAAGCATAAGGTCATCATTCGTGCCAACCACAATAAGATTGTGTGAGTCATGCGCCACCGTCGAGGCAATTGCCCCATTTGTAAATCCAAATCCTCGGACGAAGCCGTTGGTCATAGTACCGCCGGCATGGTGTCGTTCGATGACGGAAATCTTTAACAGGTCACGCGTGGGATCGGCGATGGCATAGCCACCTACAATCGTCGGCTCGATTTCGTTCATGGAGGTGACGATTTGGTCTTCAATGCAGTCAATGACGCGTATTTTCTTTTTGTGTCCGTGCGCAGGGATGCGAAAATCAACTTTTTGCCAGTCGATATGGACCGATTGCATAAGCCGGTTGTCTGTGTCGATAAATGCTTCGGACGGTTGTGATTTAATTGGTCGTTCCAATTCGGCAACAAGGTGTCCTTCTTTAAAAACCTGTTCAACCTGGAAGTCGGTAAGATCGGAAAGAACAACAAGGTCGGCAAGGTACCCGGGGGCAATGGCTCCCCGCATCTTCAGACCAAAGCGGTCGGCGGGATTGATGGTCACCATCCGTAGGGCGCATAAGGCATCAATCCCAAGCGCCACTGCTCGCCGCAGGATGGCATCAAGATGGCCTTGGGAAATTAGGTCATCCGGATGGCGATCATCGCTGACCAGAAGAAAGCGGTCACAGGTCGCAGGGGTTACCAGGGGAAGCAATGCCTCCAGGTTTTTTGCCGTTGAGCCTTCACGGATAAAAATGTACATTCCAGCCCGGAGTTTTTCCCGGGCCTCTTCAATGGTGGTGCATTCATGGTCGGAGCTAATTCCGGCTGCGCAGTAAGCCTGCAGTTCCTTACCCCCGACTCCAGGTGCATGACCGTCAATAACCATGTCGCGGGCAAGTGCTTCGCCAAGTTTCATCAGAACGTCCCCGTCACCGTAAATCGTACCGGGAAAGTTCATCATTTCACCAAGGCCGACAATTCCGGGCTGCTCGAGCAGATGGGCAATGTCTTCGCTTGCAAGCGTTGCACCGCTTGTTTCCAGGTGGGTCGCAGGTACGCAGGAAGGGACCATGGCAAAGATATCAAGGGGCGTCCCTTCTGCACACGCCAGCATATAGCGCACACCTTCAAGACCAAGAACATTTGCAATCTCATGGGGATCACAGATAACGGTTGTTGTCCCTTTCGGCACAACGGCTTCCGCAAACCGGTGCGGAGAGAGCATTGAGCTTTCAATATGAATATGGCCCTCTATAAAGCCGGGGCTGAGATATTTTCCGCCCAGATCTATTTCCCGGTTGCCGGAATACCTGCCGATACCGGCAATACGGTTTCCACAGATGCCGACATCTTCCGTCTTGATTTCATTGCTGAAAATATTGATGACGGAGGCGTTTTTGAGCACCAGATCGCAGGGTTTTTCACCTCGGGCACAGAGGAGAAGATGTTGCAGGCTTTCTACAGTGCTATCGATTGGAATCTCAAGAGACATGGAATCGTCCTTATGGCTGGTGTAATTTTTTTTTAAACTTATCATTGACTGAATAAACAAAGGCCAGGACTTCGGCAATGGTCTGGTAGAGTTCAGGAGGAATTTCTTCTCCGATCGGTACCGTTGCCAGTAGTTCGATCAGATCCGGGTCGTTACGGATATGGATGCCTGCCTCTTCAGCTCTTTGGATAATAGTTTCAGCGACAAGGCCCGAACCGCTTGCCAGGACCCGAGGGGCGGTTGCCTTGTGTTCGTCATAGCGCAGGGCAACGGCTTTTCTGGTCTTATGAGGTTTGTTCACGTCTTTCTTCATGCTTTACGCGCTGGTGTCCAGCACTCCGGTTGTCTCGGCGGCCATATAGGAAAGGAGTTCTTTTATCGGTTCATCGGCACCTGTAAGAAATTGAACGGATTCAAGCGGCGCGGCTGTCAGCCATTGTCCGAGTTCCCGGCGATGATCGGCAAGAAATTTTGTTCGTTCAGTGTCCTGAGAAAAAAAACGTACCCGCATGCCTGTCTTTTGTTGCTGGAGTTCGATGCGCAGGTTGCCCAGTCCTTCAAGCTGGAGATGGAGTGAATATTTTTTTTCATTCCGGTCTCCTTGCTGCTCCTGTCCGTTCTGGTGCAGGTCCGGTTCAACCAGAAGAAATCCCTGGTTCAAAAAGGGCAGGGGCAGGGGTAAAACAAAAACAGATTCACCGGCCAGTCGAATCTGCAACAGTTGAAAGAGTTCAAGAGTGGATGTCAACTGGTCGGCCTGTTGTTGCAATGGTTTGTTTTCAGAAAGATTATGGCTGATTTCAAGCAATGTGCTTTTCAGGGTTTTGGCGGCCTCTTCTTTTTTGCCGGCGGCAAGAAGATGTTCAAAGTTGGTGCCGAGACGCTCGATAAACTGTTGTAGATCCGGGCCGTCAGCATTTTTAGGCCTGGCTTGGTCACCGCTTTCAAGGAGATGCGCGGTCAGGGACAGAAGATTGAGTAACAGAGGGGCAGGGGAGGAGGCGTCGTTGTCGGAAAAAAAACCAACAAGAGTCTCTACCAGTGCTTGCCCTGCACCGGTTTGCTGTTCACCAATCGTTTGCAACAGCAATTGGAACTGTTCTTTTGTTGCCGGATTGTTGGTGTCAAATAATATTTGCCGGACGGAACCATTTTGAGCTAAGCTCTGAAGCCGGCTCAGTGATGATTGGATCTGGAATCGCGCCGGATCCTGTTCCGGTAGCGTCTGCAAAAGGTTTTCCAGAAAAGAAGAGACAGCAGGTAAATTTTCCTGCCCGCTGTTGTTTTCCCGCGTAGATACAATAAGGTTGGTCAGCAGCTCCGCCAGGTGGCTTCCTGCCGTCTGTGCTTGAGGAGATGTCTGTGTAAATGATGTGGCCGTACTGGAATAAAAGTTCAGGGTATCCTTTGCCGGTGAGGAAAGATTCTTTGCCGGTAGGCGACCGGCAAGCGCCAATGTTCCGGGCAGTAGTCGACCTTCGTTGATGAGTAAATGAAGCGACTTGCCGATTTTTTGGGTCAGGGGATCGGTGAGGATTTGCAGAGTGACCTGGGGTTTTGTTCCGGTCACCTGCAGATTGAGACGTTGCCCAACCTGTAAAGGCGCTTTGGAGTCGGCTATCCACTGTTGGCCGTCAACGTCAAGGATAAACTGAGTATTGTTCTTCTCTGTGATGACCCCTTGGAATACCTTTCCCTTGCTGAAAGGGGATTGTTGTTGCCTATTGCCCTGATAAAGCTTGACCTTGTCAACGCGGAGAGTGGGAATCGGAGGGGGGACGGGTTCCATGAGCCTGGAGGGGAATGCAGTTATTCGACGCGGACTTTGTTTCGAAGCTGGCGTCTCTGTTCCTGCAGGCAGCTGGAGATAATGATATCTCTGGCCTTTCCCTCTATCTCGGTGATGTTAAAGGCGACTTGGAAACGTTTTTTGCGCAGTCGGTAGGTGCGGACAACTTTAGCCATACAGAGAACCGGCGCCTCTTGATCAGGTAGGTCTATTTCGAGCTGAATTCTATTTGTATTGGCCGGTTTTTCCGTAAAGAGGGCGAGTACCCCGCCACCGCTGAGATCAATGGTATTTCCGGAAAGCTCCCAGGCCTTGTTTTTTATTTCTCGGGGACCGGGCTTGTAACCGGCGCGTATGGGCGCACTGATCATTACCCGGAAATATTCACGCATTGATTCGGGACTGATGGATTCAAGAGCGGTACATTCCATGGTGCGATCGTTTATAACCGCATGTATCCGGATATTGAGATTGATTTGGCTGTCACCATGTTTGACGATCAGACGACAATTTGTCTCGTGTTCAATGTTTACTGAAGCCAGTGCGTTCGGGGCAAATACAAGGGTGAAAAAAGGTGCATCGGTCTTTTTAAAGATACAGTTCAGGCGTTGGTCTTCTTCTTCTTTGATGGGAATGTCCACCGTTGCCATGGCATTATCGTTGAGCTGATTTATAATTTCCGTTATACCTGCCACTCTAACACCTTGATTTCCGTAATTTTTATTGGGAAGTTTTTTTCACCGGGTATTATTTTATAATTATCGGTGTTTGTAATATGGTTCTTTATGGAAAATTCCGGCTGAACTGCAGTGCGCGAAGGTGCACAGCGATTTCATGCATCCGGATTATTTATCTAGTGAAGATTATTTATTATATATTTCATATACCAGATGAAAAAAAAAATCAATAAACCTGAATATGAGCACAAACAAGCAGGGAGTATTGCAGGGATTGGATGATTGCGGAACCATTGGAAACGTGGGCAGGCCGGGAGGAAGTAATTCTAGTGGACTCACCCGGGACAGAGGAAAAGGTGAAAAAAATCAGGCGATGAAAAAAGTATTATTCCACTTCTACTTCAATGTGGTCGGCTTCATTATTGCGCAGGGTCAGTGTTCCTCCCATGACCCGCAGGGCAACAGGATCGTTTAGGGGAGCCCGCTGTTTGATGGTGATGGTCGTTCCGGGAACGAGCCCCATTTCACGGATGCGACGTCCCAGTTCACCGCTAACCTTGACGGCGGTAATTGTACCGCTCTGGTTGATGTGCATGGAGCGAAGGTTGATACGGGCCATAGTATATTTGTCCACGAAAAGAGGAGAGAGGCGCCAAGAGGCCTTTTAGCCGGCAGGAGATGTCCTAAATCGGCATGCCCTGTCGGAAGAGTTATTTCATATAGCCAAGCTCCGAGAAAGTCAATATTTTTTCAACCAGGATTCATCCGGCGCGATGTCTTGTGAGTGCTAAATTTTTCTATCTTCATTTCTACCTTGACAAAACGATACCACGTTTTACTATGGAATCAACTTACTCTCTAATTCAATGTGAAAAATATGGAAAACATCATCGCTCTCAATCTGTTTCTACTAGGACTTCACAGGAAAACTGTGGCGGAAGGGGAGCGTTTATCCTGAGAGTGAACATAAAGATAAACGAATACACCAGGCCACGGTTTGAAAAAACCGTGGCTTTTTTTTTATCGATTTTCGGAGATCCATCATGAACAAGGAAGCGTTACGGAAATATCGTCCCTACCCCAAAATCAACCTTCCGGACAGAATTTGGCCGAACAGGGAAATTGACACGGCCCCTGCCTGGTGCAGTGTTGATCTGCGCGACGGCAATCAGGCGCTTATTCAACCAATGAATCTTGATGAAAAACTTGCGATGTTTCAGTTGCTGGTTGATGTTGGCTTCAAGGAAATTGAGATCGGTTTTCCATCGGCATCTAAAATGGAATTTGATTTTTCCCGGCTGCTTATAGAACGCGACTTGATCCCTGATGGCGTTGTTATTCAGGCACTCACTCAGTCTCGGGACCATTTGATTAAAAAGACCTTTGACTCCTTTGTCGGTGCCAAAGAGGCTGTGGTGCATCTGTATAACTCGACTTCGACCCTGCAGCGTCAGGTAGTCTTTAAAAAGGGGCGCCGTGAGATTATTGAACTTGCCGTACAGGGAGCCGAGCTTATTATCGAAGAAGCCCGCCGAACCGACACCTCCATCCGTTATGAATATTCACCAGAGAGTTTTACCGGTACGGAACTGGATTTTGCCGTGGAGATCTGTGATGCGGTGATGGATGTCTGGCAACCGACTCCGGATCGACCGGTTATCATCAATCTGCCGGCGACGGTGGAGATGGCAACACCGAATATCTATGCTGATCAGATTGAATGGTTTATCCGCCACATGAAGAATCGTGATTGTGCCCTGATTAGTCTACATGCCCATAATGATCGTGGTACGGCGGTTGCAGCCACGGAACTTGCTTTAATGGCCGGGGCCGACAGAGTTGAGGGCACCCTGTTCGGAAACGGAGAACGCACCGGTAATGTGGATATCCTGACCCTTGCCCTAAATATGTTCAGTCAGGGAGTTGATCCCGGGCTTGATTTTTCCAATATTAATCAGGTGATCAGTGTGTATGAGAGCTGCACACGTCTGGTCGTTCATCCGCGCCATCCTTATGCCGGTGAACTGGTGTATACCGCATTTTCGGGCTCCCATCAGGACGCAATCAACAAGGGCATGAATTTCATTGAAGAACAAAAAAGCGAGTTGTGGGCGGTGCCCTATCTGCCCATTGATCCCCGGGATGTCGGCAGGACATATGAATCAATTATCCGGATTAATTCCCAGTCCGGCAAAGGCGGCGCCGCCTATGTCATGGACAGGGAATTCGGGTTTAAACTGCCTCGTGCCATGCAACCGGGTTTTGGCCGGGTTATCCAGGAAGAGACCGATCTGGTCGGCAGCGAATTGCCTTTGGAGGCTGTTTTACAGACTTTTGAAAAAGAATACCTGCTCAATGAGGGCTGTTACCGGCTTGCATCATTTCACGTTATAAAACGCCATGTTGACCAACGGGAGGATATCTCCACCGCTGAAGTGGAAGCAGTTCTTTTAATTGACGGCCATGAGGTTTCGTTGCAGGGGACCGGCAATGGTCCGTTGGATGCCTTTTGTGATTCTCTGAAAAACGGCACCGGTCTGGATTTTTCACTCCATTCCTATCATGAACATGCGCTGACAAGAGGGTCTTCATCCAAAGCCGTGGCCTATATTGAAATTTTCAATGAACGGGGAGAGAGCTGGTGGGGCGCTGGTCTGGACACGGACATCATCATTGCATCCATTAAGGCTCTGCTGTCCGCTCTCAATCGTCATTGTCTCTATTACCGGGAGCATCATGATGACAAATAAACTATTGTATATGACACTTGTCGCTGTTTTGGCGTGTTGTTGCCTGGTTACTCCAGCAGACGCTGAAGAGATCGGACGTGTGAGTACCACCTTTAAAATGATCGGAGCTAATGACAAAATCATTATTGAGGCCTTTGATGATCCCGACATATCGGGAGCGACCTGTTATGTGAGCAGAGCCAAGACTGGAGGGATTTCAGGGGCGCTGGGCGTGGCGGAGGATAAATCGGATGCCTCGCTTGCCTGTAGGCAGACGGGTCCTATCAGGTTGAGTGACAAGATAATTCAGGGCCGGGAAGATGGACGCCGGGTCTTTAAAAAGTCGACTTCGCTGCTGTTTAAGAAACTGCAGGTTGTCCGTTTTTATGACCGAAAGCGTAATGTCCTGGTCTACTTAAGCTACAGCGATAAGCTTGTGGAAGGTTCGCCGAAAAATTCCATTTCCACCATTGTTATCCGGCCCTGGATCGGGAACAAAGGTGCTGTTGTCCCAGCTGTGGAATATAAATGAGAACGGCGTGGGAAAACAGGATGGGGTGATTATTTTTCTCGAACCCTTTTGTTGCCCTGGGAAATGGTTACGATTCTTCCTTACTGACAACGCCTTCCATCGCCACGCATTCTTTGCAGAAATTTTGCGTAGTGGATGGGCTCTGACATTTGGAGCAGTAATGTCGGTCGCAACTCTTGCATACTTTGAGGGATTCGGCCTTTTTTCCACAGACTTCACAACTTTTCTTGGATGTACCCATGGGAATCCTCCTTGGCGGTGTGTTTTCTTTTCAGTAGCTTATCACGAAATATGACAAAAATGCACAGGGAAAAAGAAGAATCGATTGTCGACTATCGGGGCGATTGCTGAAAAGGATATAAGGACGTAAGGTTACGT
>WGCP01000154.1 GCA_015493715.1 Desulfobulbaceae bacterium | reverse complement strand
TACTGTTTTTTTCATGACCTGCCTCCTTGGTTATGGCACTGTATTGATGTTGATATTTTTATGCCTCAATATAACCCACGTTGCAAGGATGGCAGGTCTTTTTTGCTTAACTGTCAACCATAGTATCTAAAGAAAGAAACGAAAGAGACTTACAAGAGTTGCACACCCGACGGGGTTTCCCTGATTCCCACTCCCAAGGGGAGCAACAGTTGAAACAACGGTCGACCAAAATAAAACATTTCAGCGGCAACACTTAAGGTTCCCTGTGCGGTCAATTGCCGGCGAAAGGCAAGATCTCCGTTCACCAGAGGGGTCAGGTCGGCAAGCAGGGACAGGCGATCAGCAGGCGAGTTCAATCCAGCGGTAACCATTTCCATATCCGGGCAGGGAAATTCCCGGTCATGACGCCGGACCAGAGGAAGAAGTGGATCGTCCGGATCAATACAATCAAATCGAGTGAGGAGATCTTTGCCGGTTATCACCAGTATCGGTTCAGGGGCCGTACAATCAAACAGCCCACAGGCCATGGGTCTGTTTTCATAGATGGAACAGGCCCGGGCCTGTTCATCATAAAACAGGCAGCACCAGGAACCCTGCCGCCCTTGCAGTTTAAGAAATTCAGAGGGAACCGGCGCCGGTTGATCGGCAAAAGGAAGAAAAGCCGGCTCTCCCTTTCGGATGGTCACCAAATGGTACCGGTCCAGCCTACCCTCCTGGATCAGGGAAAAATCGGGCCTATGCAGGGCCGGCCCGCCCTGTTTGCAGCAGGATCCGCAACGGTCACAGCTCTGTTTTTCCGCCGGTACCGTCACTAGACGTTAGTTCTCGCCTTCAATAATCCGGATCGTATCACCAGGCTGCAGGCAACCCTGTCGATAAGCGAGGCTATTGTTCCCATAATTTTTTTTATGACCTCCATTGCTGTGTGACAAGGGTTCAATCAAGCATCCGACATGAGTTCCGTACTCAGATACCGTTCCCCGGTATCCGGCAGGATTATCACTATACGTTTTCCCTTATTCTTCAAACGATTCCCCACCTTCACCGCCGCCCGAACTGCTGCGCCCGACGAAATACCGCAAAGGATTCCCTCCCTGCGGGCAAGAATCCGCGCCATGACCATGGCCTCTTCATCTTCCACCTGCACCACCTCATCAATCAACGAGGTATCCAGAACATCCGGTACAAATCCGGCCCCGATTCCCTGGATCTTATGCGGTCCTGGCTGCCCGCCGGACAGCACCGGTGAACCGGCTGGTTCTACTGCAATTGCCTGTACAGAGGTGTGTTCCTTTAAAAAACCGACAACGCCGGTCAAGGTGCCGCCGGTCCCCACTCCTGAAACCAGGATATTAACCAGACCACCGCTCTGCTCCCATATCTCCGGCCCGGTCGTCTTCCTGTGAATAGCGGGATTGGCAGGATTGGCGAACTGATTAGGCATCCACGAACCAGGCACCTCGGCAAGCAACTTCTTCGCCCTCGAAATTGCACCTTTCATACCTTCACTTCCCGGGGTCAGCACCAATTCGGCCCCAAGGTGAACCAACAGTTTGCGTCGTTCAATACTCATGGTCTCCGGCATGGTCAACACCAACCGATAGCCCCGCTCGGCGCAGACAAAAGCCAGGCCAATGCCGGTATTGCCGCTGGTCGGCTCGATAATGGTGCTCTCTTTATCTATTTTCCCCTCATCCTCGGCAGCACTGATCATGGCAACCGCAATCCTGTCCTTGACGCTGCCCAGGGGATTACGAGATTCAATTTTGGCCAGTAATTCTGCACCGCTGCTGATATTGGCCAGCCGAACAAGGGGTGTTTTGCCGACGGTTCCAATTAAATTTTCACTTATCTGCATCGTGGTTGTCCTTCTTGCCGAGATAGACAAGTTCCGGTTGTTTCAGCAGGACTTTTATATCCGGCCCGACCGACCTGGTCAGCCAGACATTACCGCCGATAATCGACCGCGCTCCGATAACGGTATCCCCACCGAGAATTGTCGCATTGGCATAGATGATGACATCATCTTCAATGGTGGGATGCCTTTTCGTATGGCGCAGCCGTTCTCCGGCATCCCGGGGCAGAGAAAGGGCGCCAAGGGTCACCCCCTGGTAGAGACGGACCCGATCACCGATATCGGTGGTCGCGCCGATAACGACGCCGGCACCATGATCGATAAAGAAACTGGACCCGATACGGGCCTCGGGATTGATATCAATGGTAGTCCGATGATACCCGTATTCGCTCATGATCCGTGGAATAATCGGCACCTCCAGTTCGACAAGGCGATGGGCCAGCCGATAGACCATGGTGGCAAACAATCCAGGATAACTGAAAACGACCTCATCGGCATTGGCAGCGGCCGGATCGCCTACCAGGGTGGCCTCAATATCCGTTTCCAGCTGCTCACGTATTACGGGCAGAGAGGCAATGAAGCTCTCGGCAATCCGATAACTGCGCTCACCGCATTTACTGCAGGCCTGATTATGCCGAAAGCAGTCATGGCGGATGGCAGAACCGATCTGCCCGGCCAGCCGCTCATACAGGACATTGATCTTCTGGCCGAGATGATATTCCAGGTTGTCCGGGGTCAGGATCATGTCCGTGAAGTAGCCGGGAAACAAGACCTGCTGCAACTCAAGGATGAGATTCACGACCCCTTCCTTGGACGGAATGGGAACCGGTTCGATATGACTGGTTTTTTCGCCGGAGCGAAACATGGCGCAGAGGTCCCGGACTACCGCTGGAATGCAATTGGCCTTACTGATATCAAAGCCGACATCACTGCTGCATGAACCTTCTCTGCGTTCTTTTTTTCCCATAATTTATCCAAAAATAAGGTTACGCATGTTATTGCATGTGCTGTAGGAGCGGATTTATCCGCGAATAGCTCATTGAATTACCTGGATAACCATGAAAATTTCGCGGCTGAAGCCGCTCCCGGAGTCTCGCAGGCTCGCTTACCTACGGGCTTGGGTTGTGGGTAAAACCCGCATAAACGTAACCTGTTGATTTTCATTGTTCGTTGTGGCGTCAAGGCATGTCGATTTATCCAAGAATCACCCACGGAGGATATGGCTGCCCATGCCGGAGTCGGAAATTTTCATAACAGCGTAGCGGTGTCATCGTTGTGGCCGGCCAATTTGGTCCAGCCATGCTGGTTTATCCACCCGATCAGCCAACACCGATCATTCGGTGTCGTCTGCATTGTAACCCACGAACACTCTACCACAATGTGAGGGAGCCCTGTCAAGGAATTTTCGTGAAAATAATTGGCAGCAAGGCACATTTGCGCAATCCATACAGGTCATCATCCGATTTTTCAAAGAAACAAACCATGGCTGTATCCCCTTCCGAAGCCATGCCCGTAAGAAGAAGGGCCGCCGCTGAAAAAGGATAAAAAATTCCCTGCTTGAAAAAATGGTTCCGCTCCCGTTCCGAATACAGAGGCTCATAACTCAGGGGCATGGTTCTCCGTAGCCGGGTCCGCTGGTCGGCAAGGGATTGTCCCTGGAAAATTTCAGGGAGGAAACGATGGCCGCAACGCAGCCAGTCAAAGATAAGCAGTTGCTTAAGCAATTCAAAATCACCGCGTCCGGATACATGGGCAGCCAATATTTCAACCATCAATTCCTGGGTAGCGGCCCGCTGAAAAAAGTCTCTCTCTCTACACACGGCAAGCAGCCTCTCGAAAAATACAAACGTATTTTCACCTGTTTGTTTGAGATAGCGCCACAGGGAGGGAAAGTAGCGGTTGTTGTAAAACCGCTCTACGCACTGGCCAAGGAGAAACAGTTCGGCCAGGGTCCGGCTGTCCATAGTCGCGGTTGACAACACCTCATGGGGGGGACGGGCGCAATGGATAATTTTGTATTGATCCGCCTCCCCGGCAAGGGGGGTTGCCGGCAGGACCTTCAAGAGCCCCATCTGGATATGATGGGGATGGCAGGAAAAAACCCGGCGGAAAGATTCGGCAAAGCTTTGCCGGTCATCTTCGGGCAGTCCGAGAATCAAATCAACATGCAGATGGATATTTGCCATGACCCGCAACCGATGGATGGTTGCCAGGGCCCGTTCCACATCCATGCGCCGGTGAACGGCGGCCAGGGTCTTTGTATTGGTCGACTGGATACCGATTTCAAACTGAAAGAGTCCGACCGGCACCGTTTCCAGAAAATCAAGCTGCTCCTTGGTAAAACGATCCGGTGCCACTTCAAAATGAAACCGTGTTTCTCCACCGATCTCCACGAGTTTTTCCCAGATGGCCAGGGCCCGTTCCGGTATGTCATTAAAGGTGCGGTCAACAAACTTGATCAGAGGGGGCCTGCTTTGGAGGAGACGGCGCAGTTCATCTTCAACCGTCGCGATATCCTTATGCACCACCCGGCTACAGGCGGCTGACAAGCAATATGAACAGGAAAAGGGGCAGCCACGGGAGGATTCATACAGAATTTGTCGGTTCTGCAGATGGATGCTGAAGTCATCCGGTCGGTAGGGAAAGGGAAAATCAACCCCCTCCCCGGCCCGGTAGACGGGTCGTAATGTCCGGCCGGCAAGGTCCCGGTAAAACAAGGGATCAACTCCCTCGATCTCGCCGTACACAAGGGTGCATTCATCCGGCAGATCGCCCAGAAAACCGGCCTGCGGTCCGCCGATGACCATCGGCTGTCCCGGCCGGATGCGGACAATATCCCGGACAAGTCGGTGCAGAAAGGATGCGTTCCAGATATAGGCCGAAAACAGCAACACCCTGGGGTCGCCTGCAACAATACGTTGCAAGGCCTGGTAGTAGGGATCGTTGATGGTCAGCGGCAGCAGCTCTATCTCTGCGGCCGGGAGATGGACCTCCAACGCATTACGCACATAAAACAGGGCCAGGCAGGAATGGGTATAGCGGCAGTTGAGGGCAACAAGACGAAAAGTCTGCCGGTCGGCCATCAATGAGCCTGTTAATTTAATAGGATTTTTGTTCAAGGTCGAGACATACGAAAAAATTTACCACAGGCCGAATATTTCCAAAGGATAAACTTTTTATGCGATATTAACTTATTACATTGAGTCACTGTTCTTTTCAACGACCAATTTTAACTCCTCAATGCTTAATGGTGGATTGCTTTTATGGAGCATGGCATGGCAATTAGGACAAATAGGTCTCAAATCCTTTTCTGGATTAACTTGATATGATTTAGCAATTTCTGAAATAGGTTTGAGATGGTGGACGTGTATAAACCCCTTACCAAGTTCTCCATAAATACTTTCAAAATTAAAACCACATACCGAACAAATCGGTTTCCAATGTTTTATACATTCGGTTCTTGCTTTTGGATTTCGCTCAAAACTATTGACAGTGACAGTTTTTTTTAAACCTTCATGCAAAATTTCATTTTCACTTTTTGGCAATTCATTAGGGAATTGCTCTTCCCCTGTGATTCCTAGCAATTCAAGAGCCTTGGTCAACTCAGGTTTTAATTGCCAAATAAAGTAGTTGCCATCCATCCAGCCATTAAAAAATAAATCCCAAAACTTGTATTTTTGATTATTCCTTCTCGTAAAATCAATATCATATAATTTTGCAATTCTTTTGGCGTATCTTCCAACTTCTGAGTTTAGGGGGCTGGAAGTATTTTTCCCTTGATAGCCAAGTAATAAACCTATTTGGCTTGCCGGTGCCTGATGGCCTGGAAAAGAATATAGTGCCTGAAAAATATTTATATCAATTTCTTTCGTTAATTCACAACGTTGAAAAATTTCAAGCCAATCATTACTTGATAATTCTGTAGCCATAATAGTTCGATCTATTCAATAAAAATGTCGATATTATTTCTCACACATAACAACGAGATCCGACCAGGCAAGAGAGAAACAAGACTCCTAAATACATCCAATCAACAGGCTCATCAATCCCTGGTCAGGTTCCGGTACCTGATGCGATGCGGCTGATCGGCATCCGCGCCCTTTCGTTTCCTGTAATCGGCTGCGTAATCCGAGTATCCCCCTTCAAACCAGTAGACCTCGGAATTGCCCTCAAAGGCCATAATATGGGTGGCGATCCGATCCAGAAACCAGCGATCATGGCTGATAACGACCGCGCAACCGGCAAAATTTTCCAGCGCTTCCTCCAGGGCGCGCAGGGTATTGACGTCCAGGTCATTGGTCGGCTCATCCAGCAGCAGGAGATTGCCTCCCTCTTTCAAAATTCGGGCCAGATGGACCCGGTTACGCTGGCCGCCGGATATTTGCCCGACCTTTAACTGCTGATCACTGCCGGTAAAATTAAATTTGGCCACATAGGCCCGACCGTTGACCTCGCGGGTGCCAAGCCAGATGGTCTCCTGTCCCTCGGTTATGGTCTCAAAAATGGTCTTGTCGGGATCAAGAATGTCCCGATTCTGATCAACATAGGCAAGTTTCACCGTTTCTCCGACCTTAAAGGTGCCGGCATCCGGTTTTTCCCGACCGGTTATCATTTTAAAGAGCGTGGTCTTGCCGGCGCCGTTGGGGCCGATTACCCCGACAATACCGCCCGGCGGCAGGAAAAAGTTGAGGTTTTCCATCAGCAGTTTCTCACCATATCCCTTGGCCACCCCTTTTGCCTCCACCACCAGCTTGCCGAGACGGGGACCGGGCGGGATATAGATTTCCATTGTGCTGATCATTTCACCGGCCTGCTGGTTCAACAGGTTTTCATATGAGGTAATGCGGGCCTTGGCCTTGCTCCTTCTGCCCTTGGGACTCATGCGGATCCATTCCAACTCCCGTTTAAGAGTGCGCTGCCGCTCGGTTTCCTTCTTCTCCTCCCGGGCCAGCCGGTTCTGTTTCTGTTCCAGCCAGGAAGAGTAATTTCCCTTCCAGGGAATGCCTCGTCCCCGGTCAAGCTCCAGAATCCAACTGGCCACATTATCCAGGAAATAACGGTCATGGGTCACCGCAATAACGGTGCCTGCGTAGGCCTGCAAATGATGCTCCAGCCAGGCGACCGATTCCGCATCCAGGTGATTTGTGGGTTCATCAAGCAACAGGATGTCAGGAGTTTTCAGCAAAATCCTACACAGGGCCACCCGTCGTTTTTCCCCGCCGGAGAGAACGCCGGTCTTAGTGTCCGGCGGCGGGCAGCGCAGAGCATCCATGGCCATCTCCAGGCGACTGTCCAGGTTCCAGGCGTCGACCGCATCCAGCCGGTCCTGTACCTCCCCCTGCCGCTCGATAAGCGACTGCATCGCATCATCGTCCATGGGTTCGGCAAACTTTTCATTGATGCTGTTAAATTCCGCGATCAGATCAACGGTTGCCTGCACGCCTTCTTCCACCACTTGGCGCACCGTTTTTTCCGGGTCCATTTCAGGTTCCTGGGGCAGATAATCAATGGTAAAGCCCTCGGACATGGTGGTGCGGCCGGAAAACTCGGTGTCAATCCCGGCCAGGATACGAAGCAATGTACTCTTGCCCGAACCGTTTAAGCCCAGCACGCCGATCTTGGCCCCATAAAAATAAGACAGGGATATATCTTTTAATATAGGTTTATTATTGTAATTCTTTCCAACTTTGATCATCGAATATATGATCTTATTTGGTTCTTCGGCCATGAACTGTTCTCCTGATTTGTTTTCCACTGCGGGTTATGCTATGTTTGGGCCAAGGTATCAAACAGTCCGCCGGGACACAACGGAAAAACGTATCGACAGCCGGGAATATCAGGAAATTTTCGTATTGAAGCTGGCTACAACCATATTTTTCATCACCTGCCGATCCGGTCGGCAAAGGCAGTGAATCTCAGATCAATGGCGCCACCCCGCATGCAACCCCACCCCCAACCACCTCTGCGACATGCCGTTGTTTTCTGTCTGTTTGTGCTGCTTTTTCCCGTCCTGCTGCAGGCCGCCTCTTCCCCGCAGGAGCTGTCGGCATCCTCAAAGCTGCCGCCGCCTCCCACCACGCAGAATCAGGAAAAACTCCGCCAAATGACCCTGTTTTCTTTATCCATGGTCACGGAAAGGAAAGCGATCCAGCCGGACGACAGATCAATGCAGCAGATTATGAGGGAACTTGCCGAGGTAGAAAAACAGTACGTCGATCTTCTTGACGAGGGAAGCAGCGCCACGGGCCTGTATGCCACCGGAGAGTATGATAATGACTATAGAAACGGCGAGGATAAATATTACGGCCGGCTTGAACTGCGGCTCTTTAATGACGGCTATTTTGAAGAGCGACGCAAAGAGGAGAAAAAAATTCTCCAGACACGGCTGGAACTGCTGCAGGTCAACCGTGATATGGATGACCGGGCCCTGGAAGACGAACTGTACAGCCTGTACACCATGGAAAACTTGCTCCATGCCCTGCACAGTCGCGCCCGTATGCAGGTTCTGACAAAAATAATGCCGAAACGAAGCGCCGCCCGAAAGAGCGGCTATACAACTACAACCGATATTCTGGAACTCCGGCATGCCCTGAAGACGGCCAGGCGGGAATACGTTTTTTACAGCGGCCGCGAGCGGAACAAGCTCAGCCCTGAGCTGGCGGCTGTGCTTAACTCCATTGAAAGCGCACAGCTCAAAGACGGTACGACTCTGGAAGAGATAAGTAAGAAAAATTCCAAAACCATGGCCATACAGGATATTTTTCAGCAACGGGCTGAACAGTTTCCCGCCTGGAGTGACAACCTGGCCGTGGACCTCTTTGCCGGTCGCAAAAAAGAATTCTTTGAAACAGAGAGAAACTATGTCGGCATCAAGCTCGAAGTCCCACTGTACTGGGATGACCGCAAAGATGACCTGATTGATCTGCAGCAGCGTATCTACCGGTTCCAGAAAGAAGGGGTGGCCAAACGGATACACCAGAACCTGGACAAGCTGAGCGCCTACTTTAACTTTTATCAACAGAAAATCAGATCAAGTATCGACACCCTGTCCCTGCTGACGGCAGAGCAGGAAGCAGCCAAAACGGAAATAAACAACCCGGTACAACGGGACGGGGATGATCCCGGACGCATGCTCCATACCCTGGATCTGAAGATTATTGATACCCGTTTTGAGGCCCTGCAATATCGGCTCAAGGAATATGAGCTGGTCCTGAAACTCATGGCCCTGACCGGCATCAAGGACATCAGGGAACTGTTTCTATCTGCTCAACCCGGTTCTGCGGACCATTCGGCGGCGCCCAGGAAGCGTCATCCGGGGCACGGGTGATCGGCTTCCACCGGTGTTCCGGCGGCAGGTGGAAGCGAATGCGACGAATCAGATTATG
>WGCP01000153.1 GCA_015493715.1 Desulfobulbaceae bacterium | reverse complement strand
AGGCTTATATCCTGAACAAGGAGGAGGGTGGCCGTCATACTCCGTTTTTTAATGGATACCGTCCGCAGTTTTACTTTCGGACAACGGATGTGACGGGAGTCGTTACTCTTGAAGAAGGTGTTGAGATGGTTATGCCTGGTGATAACATTCACATCACAGGAGAGCTGATCACTCCGATAGCCATGGAAGAGGGGCTTCGCTTTGCTATCCGTGAAGGTGGCCGTACTGTTGGCGCCGGCGTCATCAGTGAAATTTTAGAATAAGTGGGAACCAATGATACCGACAGACAAAATTCGTATCCGCCTGAAGGGCTATGATCATAAATTGCTTGACCAGTCAACCAAGGAAATAGTAGAAACAGCGAGGCGGACGGGGGCAACAGTCGCCGGTCCGATTCCTCTGCCGACAAGCATAAATAAATATACTGTTTTACGTTCACCGCATGTGAATAAGAAATCAAGGGAACAGTTCGAAATGCGAACCCACCGTCGACTACTTGATATTCTTGAGCCTACTCAGCAGACAATTGATTCTCTGATGAAACTCGAATTGTCCGCAGGTGTTGACGTAGAAATCAAGCTGCCCTGAAAGTCGGCCCCATGGCTAACTTGCAGGTGTCTAAACGGTAATTGAAAAATTACGGGTAGAGAAATGCCGAAAACAAACGGAATACTGGGACGCAAGGTAGGAATGACTCGTGTTTATAATGAACACGGACGTTCAATTCCTGTGACAGTGATTGAAGCTGGTCCCTGTACTGTATTGCAGAAGAAAACCATCGCCAAGGAAGGCTATAACGCCATTCAGGTCGGTTTTTTGGAGAAGAAAGAAACACGTATTAATAAGCCTCAATCAGGACATTTCAAACGTTCGGGAGGAAAAGGTTTTTATTACGTTCGTGAATTTCGGGTCAATGATCCGGAATCATTTGACTTGGGACAGAGGTTAACCATAATGGATATCCTCCAGGTTGGAGATAAAGTTGATATTTCCGGCAAGGTAAAAGGACGCGGTTTCCAGGGTGTTATGAAAAGATATGGATTCGCCGGCGGTAAGGCATCCCATGGTTCAGGATTTCACAGAGCACCTGGTTCTATCGGGTGTTCAGCCTACCCGGGCAGGGTTATTAAAGGCAAAAAGCTTCCAGGTCAGATGGGGAATAATTTGGTTACCCAAAAAAATCTGACAATTGTTGATATCAGGAACGAAGATAACATTCTTTTGGTTGAAGGTGCTGTTCCCGGAGCTAAAAACGGATTACTCAGTATTTTTACGAAAGAAGCATAGGTGATTTTAGTCGTTTTTTTGTCATCAACAAATGATGCGGAAAATTTTGTAGTTATCGTTTGATTGGATCATAGATTTTCATCTGCTGTTGAAGGAGACAGACATGGCAGTTTGCGATGTTGTTAACAGCTCCGCTGAAAAAGTCGGAGAAATAGAGCTCAATGAGGCTCTGTTTAATGTAGAGGTCAAAAAGGGTGTCCTGCATGAAGTTGTTTGTATGCAGCGAGCCAATCGTCGTGCCGGCAATGCCTGTACGAAAACCCGGGGAGAGGTACGGGGCGGTGGAGCAAAACCCTGGAGGCAAAAAGGCACGGGACGGGCTCGTGCCGGTTCACGAACTTCTCCGATTTGGCGTGGAGGCGGAGTCACTTTTGGCCCCAGACCACGCGATTATGGATATAAACTTCCGAAAAAAGTCAGACGTCTTGCCTTACGTATGGCGCTCTCCGCCCGTCATGGCGAAGGAAATATGGTTGTTGTCGACTCGTTGTCATTACCGGTGATTAAGACAAAAGATTTTGTCAAAGTAATGAACAATTTTCAATTTGACGATTGTCTTATTGTCACTGCAACGGATGATCAGGTCGTCAGTAAATCAGCACGCAATGCGGTTGGGTATAAAGTTATGCCGGTTTCAGGGTTAAATGTATTTGATATTCTCAAATACTCGAAGTTGATGCTCACTCAGGATTGTCTGGCGAAACTTGAAGAGAGGTTAGTCGTATGAAGGATCTGCATGAAGTGATCAAAAGTCCTTGTTTGACGGAGAAAAGCAATCTACTTCAAGAATTGCAAGGAACAGTAGTTTTTAAAGTGCATCCACATGCGAATAAAATCGAGATCAAGGAAGCCGTCGAAAAATTGTTTGATGTAAAGGTTGCCTCAGTCAAAACCGCAACAATGCGTGGTAAGCAAAAAAGGATCGGCGTAAAGTCCCTTGGGCGTACAAAAGATTGGAAAAAAGCATATATCAGCCTGTCTGAAGGCGAGATCAACTTTCTTGATGAATTATAATTAGGGAAGAAACGGATCTACAGAGAATAATTGCTGGTACTGAGATAAGTTCTAACGGGAAAAATCATGGCACTCAAGACCCATAAACCGACATCACCGGGTAAAAGGCATCAGGTATCAGTCCAGAGCCCGGAGTTATCAACTAAAAAACCGGAAAAGACTCTGCTTGCTCCATTGAAAAAAAATGGTGGCCGCAACAGTTATGGTCGTATCACCGCCAGGCATAGAGGCGGTGGTCACAAAAGAAAATATAGAGTTATCGACTGGAAACGTAATAAAATAGGGGTCACCGGCACGGTTACCGCTATTGAATACGATCCTAATCGATCCGCTCACATAGCACTTTTAACCTATAGTGACGGAGAAAAACGATATATTCTTGCACCGGGTAACATTTCAGTTGGCGACGTCATTATGGCTGGAGCCGATGTTGATATTAAGCCTGGTAATTGTCTACCAATGGTGAACATTCCTCTTGGTACGATTATCCATAATATTGAGATGAAAATTGGTAAAGGTGCCCAGTTGGTTCGCTCTGCCGGCGCCTCGGCCCAGTTAATGGCCAAAGATGATGAATTTGTTCTTGTCAAACTTCCTTCCGGCGAGGTGAGGCGGTTTCGTAAAGAATGTCGCGCCTGCATCGGAGCGGTCGGTAATTCCGAGCATGCAAGCGAAAAACTCGGCAAGGCTGGTCGATCCCGATGGAAAGGTCGGAGGCCATCGGTTCGTGGCGTGGCCATGAATCCGATTGATCATCCCATGGGTGGCGGTGAGGGTAAAAGCTCAGGTGGTCGCCATCCCTGTACACCATGGGGTATTCCTACAAAGGGATTCAAGACGAGAAAGAGAAAAGGTTCAGATCGGGATATAATCACCAAGCGTTAGTTTATTAGGAGAATAGAACAATGGCTCGATCCATCAAAAAGGGTCCCTTTGTCGACGACCATCTTTTAAAAAAGGTTGAACAGGCTCAGGAGTCCGGATCTCGTAAAGTAATTAAAACCTGGTCAAGAAGATCGGATATTCTACCAGAGATGGTCGGATTAACTTTTGCAGTTCACAATGGCAAAAAGTTTATTCCGGTTTATGTATCTGAAAATATGGTAGGTCATAAACTTGGAGAGTTTTCGCCAACCCGAACATTTTACGGGCACGCCTCTGACAGAAAAGGCCGGTAGTCCAGTAACTGCAGGCAATGATAAGGAGTATCTCGATGGAAACTAAAGCCGTCGCAAAATATATTCGTATTTCACCTCAAAAGGCTAGACTTGTTGCCGATGTTGTCCGTGGAATGGATGTTGAAACCGCTATCACCACTCTTCGATTTATGCCTAAGAAAGGTGCGCATATCCTGCGCAAGGTAATTGAATCGGCAGTGGCGAATGCTGATCAGATGGAAACTATCGATGTTGACACCCTGTATGTCAAATCGATCGAAATTAACGGCGGACCAAGTTTGAAAAGATTTCGTCCACGTGCCATGGGCAGGGCTACTGGAATAATTAAAAGAACAAGTCATATCACTGTCATTGTTGATGAGGCCTCATAAGTCCGTTAACAAAAATGTAATTGTGCTTTTTTAAGAGATCAACTGTTAGTGGGAACGGAGGAACACTTTGGGACAAAAAGTTAACCCTATTGGATTGCGGTTGGGTATAACCCGGTCTTGGGAATCGATCTGGTATGCGAATAAGGACTATGCCGATCATCTCTATCAGGACCAGAATATCAGGAAATATCTGAAGAAACGTCTTTATCATGCTGGTATTTCGAGGATTGTGATTGAGCGAACCGGTGAAAAGATTCGGGTTAAACTGTTCACAGCACGTCCCGGTATAGTGATTGGAAAAAAAGGTTCTGAAATCGAGCTCTTGAAAAAGGATCTTGAACGGAAGTTCGGCCGTGAGTGTCTTATTGATATTCAGGAAATTCGTCGTCCGGAAGCCGACGCCCAGTTGGTTGCTGAAAATATCGCCATGCAACTTGAACGCCGAATCGCCTTTCGTCGGGCTATGAAAAAATCGATTAACTCCGCTCTGCGCTTTGGGGTCAAGGGAATTAAAATTTCCTGTGCCGGACGTCTCGGTGGTGCCGAAATGTCTAGAACTGAATGGTTTAAGGAAGGACGAGTACCGTTACATACTCTCCGGGCCGACATCGACTATGGAACCGCCGAGGCAAAAACAACCTATGGGATTATTGGCGTTAAGGTGTGGATCTTTAAGGGAGAGATCCTGTCCGATAGTGAAATGTCGCTTGCGCAATGAGATGTCCTTTCTCTTGTCTATGGATAAGAGGTAGTGTTCAGTAGTGTGAAAAATCTCCTACAGGGGTTATAGATAATGTTAAGTCCACGAAAGGTAAAATACAGAAAACAACATAAAGGCAGAATGCGTGGAATGGCTCTACGCGGTTCAGATTTAGTCTTTGGTGATTATGCCTTAAAGGCGGTAGGTCGTGGTCGTCTGACAGCTCAACAGATAGAGGCCGGACGTATAGCCATTAACAGGAAGGTGAAACGTGGCGGTCAGATGTGGATACGGATTTTTCCGGATAAACCAATCACTAAAAAACCAGCTGAGACCAGGATGGGTAAAGGTAAAGGCTCGCCGGAATATTGGGTAGCAACTATTCGTCCCGGCAGAATTCTTTATGAGTTGAAAGGAGTGCCGGAGGAGATTGCTATAGAGGCTTTACGTCTCGCCAGTTTTAAATTTCCTTTTGCAACCAGGGTTATCACCAGGAGTACAACGATATGAAGGCTAAGGAACTCCGTGAAATGAGTACCGAAGACTTGAAAAAGAAAGAGAAGGATATACGGGAAGATCTCTTTAAACTCAAGTTTCAACATGGTATTCGCAGGCTTGAGAATCCTGCCCGGTTATCTTCGCTGCGGCGTGACATTGGCCGCATCCAGACTATAATGGCCGAACAGGCGAACCAATAACATTTTTGTTATTGACTAAGTAATACTCCACCGGACCGGAAGAATGAGTGAAAAAACCAGAAAAACCCGTCGAGGGTCAGTAGTTAGTAATGGGATGGACAAAAGTGTTGTTATCCTGGTTGAGCGAAAAGTACGACATAAACTTTATGGGAAATACATACGTAAACGGATGAAATATATGGCCCATGATGCTTCCAATTCATGCAACATTGGTGATACGGTGTTGATTGAAGAGTGTCGTCCTTTGTCCAAAAACAAGCGTTGGCGGGTATTGACTATTTTAGACCGGGCCGTGTAAGGAAGAGCCTGCATTTTGAATACAGTCAGTCAATTTATATCTCTCAGGTGGACCAATGATTCAAACTGAAACCATACTCAACGTAGCCGATAACTCAGGCGCCAAGAAAGTACTCTGTATTCGGGTTCTTGGTGGAACTCGTAGGAGATATGCCGGTATCGGTGATGTAATAGTTGTAACAGTGAAAGAAGCTATTCCCCATGCAAAGGTGAAGAAGGGCGATGTGCTGGATGCGGTTGTTGTTCGTACGAAAAAGGAAATCAGCCGACCGGAAGATACGAGCGTGCGTTTTGATGAAAATGCTGCAGTTCTTCTTTCAGATTCCGGCGAACCGGTAGGGACACGTATCTTTGGTCCGGTTGCCCGTGAGCTACGTTCATTGGGATTTATGAAGATAATATCTCTTGCTCCAGAAGTTTTATAATCTTTCATCGTAAACTGACGGAAACAAAAGAGTAGAGGAACGGTAATGCGGCAGGGACAGACAAGTCTGAGAATTAATGATCAGGTAGAAGTTATCGCAGGTAAGGATAAGGGGAGGGTTGGTAAAATCCTTAGAATCGACCGGTCGAAAAAGAGAGCAGTTGTAGAGCGGATCAATATGATCAGGAAACATCAAAAACCGATTGATGCAAACCAGCCTGGTCAAATGATAGATCGGGAAGCTTCCGTTCATATCTCAAATTTGAAGTTGGTTTGTCCGGAATGTGCTGAAACGGTTCGCACTGGGATTAAGTTTCTGGAAGACGGAGCCAAGGTACGAGTTTGTAAAAAGTGCGGTGCAACTATTGAAACCGCCAAGAATTAGACTGGTCTACCCCCCCTACGGAGTATAGAATGGCAACACTTAAAGAAGAGTATGAAGAAGAAGTACGGCCAAGGTTACAGGAGAAATTCCATCTGACCAACAGCATGGATATTCCACGAGTTGAAAAGGTAGTTTTAAATATGGGGCTTGGCGAGGCCGTACAGAATCCCAAAATTGTTGAAAAGGCGGTGAATGAATTAACGCTCATTGCGGGGCAGCATGCTGTTGTTACCAGAGCGAAAAAATCCATTGCCACCTTCAAGCTGCGCGAAGGGATGCCCATTGGTGGCCGAGTCACCTTGCGTAAGGAACGTATGTATGATTTCTTATCCAAATTAATGAATATTGCTCTCCCTAGGGTTCGTGACTTTCGTGGTGTTTCCCCGAAAGGATTTGACGGAAACGGTAATTTTTCTATGGGTGTGACTGAGCATTTGATTTTTCCCGAGATTGATTATGATAAGATTGACAAGGTAAGAGGATTTAATATCACCATCGTTACCTCGGCGAAGAACGATGAGATGGGGCGTGAATTGCTTTCGCTTATGGGTATGCCGTTCAAAAAGAAATAGTTTATTGTAGTCAACCGTATTTCAGTTTTATACAGGAGGAAGCAGTGGCAAAAAAATCACTCATTGCCAAGGCGGGAAGAACACCGAAATTTAAGGTTCGTTCATATAATCGTTGTCCGCTTTGTGGACGTTCCAGAGCCTACATTCGAAAATTTGGTATGTGCCGGCTTTGTTTTCGTAAACTTGCGTCCCAGGGTGAAATTACCGGCGTGACCAAGTCGAGTTGGTAACATGAGAAAAGAACAGTACAGGTTATTCTTGATGAATAAGTGTTTAAGTGAAGGGATATTGAAGAGAGGTAATGTCTCATGTCTATGAGTGATCCACTGGCTGATATGCTCACCCGGATACGCAATGGTGTAGGTGCCCGATTTGAATCAGTAGAGATGCCGCTTTCAAAGATGAAAGTAGGTGTTGTCAAAGTACTGAAAGAAGAGGGATATATTACAGACTATCAAATCATTGATCAGGGTGTGCAGGGTGTACTGAAGGTAACGCTAAAGTATGGGCCCAATAAAGAACAGGTGATTACCGGTATAAGAAAAGTCAGTAAGCCCGGTCTTCGTCAGTATAAAAAAAGTTCAGATATTCCAAAGATAATGAGTGGGTTAGGTGTTGGAATACTTTCAACCTCAAGCGGAGTGATTTCCGATCGCCAAGCCAGAAGGCTGAATGTCGGCGGAGAATTACTCTGTGAGGTGTGGTAATCACACTATTTGGAAAAGAGGAGGCAGTAAATGTCCAGGATTGGCAAACAACCTATTCCGGTTCCGGGTGGTGTAAAGGTTGATTTAAATGGAACGCACGTCAAGGTTACCGGCAGTAAAGGCTCCCTTGAACGTGATATACGACCGGAAATTGAAATTTCGCTCCAGGGAGAAGAACTTGTTTGCGTCCCCAAGGGGAATAGCAAACGAGTCATGGCATTTTGGGGCATGACCAGATCCTTAGTTAATAATATGGTTATTGGAGTTGAAAAAGGATTTGAAAAGAAACTACTGGTTGAAGGTGTTGGGTACAGGGTCAAGGCCTCCGGTACTAACCTTACTCTTAATGTAGGCTATTCCAATCCGGTGGAATTTGTTCTTCCCCAAGGCGTAAATGTCGATGTTGACAAGAATAACACCATTACCTTGTCCGGAATAGATAAGGAATTAGTTGGCATGACTGCGGCAAGGATTAGGCAGATTCGTAAACCTGAACCGTACAAGGGGAAGGGAATTCGCTACGAAGATGAGCATATTGTACGCAAGGTTGGAAAATCGGGCGCTGCTGCTGCATAAGAATAAAAAGGTTGAAAGAGTATCATGGCAAAGACAAGTCCCAAACTCGTTGCTCGCAGGAAAAGAATTAAACGTATCAGAAAAAATATTTTTGGTACCGGCGGAAAACCAAGGATGCGGGTTTTTAAAAGTAATCGTCATATATATGTTCAGATTATTGACGATGAAAAACAGGTAACACTTGCCGCTGCCTCTTCAAACGGTAAGGATTTGGAGGGTATTGAGTACACAAATAAGTGTGATCAGGCCCTCAAAGTCGGAGAAGTAATTGCGCAAAGAGCTATTGCCGCCGGCGTGAGCCAGGTTATCTACGATCGCGGTGGTAATCTGTATCATGGGCGAGTAAAAGCTTTATCAGATGGGGCTCGTAAAAGCGGGCTCAAGTTTTAAGAAGAAATATTTATTTGATACAACTAATCCAACAAATGGGAAACTATACGGGGGTGTTTCTTGGCTGATTTTAAACGTTCAAAAGATGGCGATCAGGAAGAGCTCATCGAAAAAATAGTATTTATCAACCGAGTTGCCAAGGTTGTAAAAGGTGGCCGCCGTTTTAGTTTCAGTGCCATTGTTGTTGTTGGCGACGGTAAAGGCAAGGTCGGTTATGGTCTGGGCAAGGCCAATCAGGTTCCTGAAGCTATACGGAAGGGAATTGAGCGGGCTAGAAAAGATATGTCGCCCGTATCCTTAACCGATGTCTCTATCCCTCATGATATTATAGGGAAATTTAAATCCGGATCCGTAATGCTTAAACCTGCATCTGACGGTACCGGCGTAATTGCCGGTGGTGCTGTTCGAGCTGTCCTTGAGGCTGCTGGAGTACAAAATATTTTGACCAAATGCTTGGGATCAAATAATCCCCATAACCTGGTTAAGGCGACTATAGACGGCTTGAGACGCGTGCGTACCGCTGAACAGATTGCAGGTTTGCGTGGGCTTGATGTCAAAGAGATGGTGGCATAAGACCAACTTTTTATCACCGACGGATTAAGAAAATGAGTGACACTATTACGATAACCCAGGTTAAAAGCGGAATCGGAAGTACTAAAAAGATTCGGGCCACGCTGGTTGGCCTTGGATTAACCAAGATGTACAAAACAATTACCAGAAAGAATACGCCTGAAATTCGCGGTATGATAGCTAAAGTTCAACATCTTGTACGGATCGAGGAATAGGAAATGCTGAAATTAAACAACCTCTCTCCTGAAAAGGGCGCACGACGAAACAATAAACGTATCGGTCGTGGTCCGGGAAGCGGGCTTGGTAAAACTGCCGGTCGTGGTCATAAAGGTGCCAGATCCCGTTCAGGGTTTAGCCAGAAACCAGGATTTGAAGGCGGTCAAATGCCATTACATAGGCGACTGCCGAAAAGAGGTTTTACCAATATTTTTAGAGTGCAATATACGATTTTGTCGCTTTCAGATCTTGATCGCTTTGAGGAAGGATCGGTCGTTGATCACGATGCATTAGTTAATGAGGGTATGGTCAAGGAAAAAGATACTTTGGTGAAAGTTCTTGCAAATGGTGAAATTACAAAATCCCTTACTGTTGATGTTGATAAGGTCAGCCGGGGGGCAGCTGAAAAGATTACTGCCGCCGGCGGCTCTGTAAAGGAGTAAATGATGAGCGGACTTGCCAGCGCAGCCAATATTCCGGAATTACGAAAGAGGGTGATGTTCACCCTCTTTATGCTTTTTGTCTACCGGATGGGTGTTCAGATTCCAACACCTGGAATTAACGGTGAAGCGCTTGCTGCTTTTTTCCAGCAGAATGCCGGCACTTTGTTTGGCATGTTTAATATGTTTTCCGGTGGTGCGTTAAAGAATTTTTCGATTTTTGCACTGGGAATCATGCCCTACATTTCCGCTTCCATCATTCTACAATTACTGACTGTAGTTATACCTCAGCTTGAGGCCCTTTCCAAAGAAGGAGAGGCCGGTCAGCGAAAGATTACCCAGTATACGAGATATTCAACTGTTGCCTTGTCTATTATTCAAGGCTTTTTTATCGCCACCGGTCTTGAGGGAATGTCCGGCCCCGGCGGAGCCGCTATAGTTCTTGTTCCCGGACTCCAGTTCAAACTGATGACTGTTTTGACTCTGACAACGGGAACAGCTTTCATTATGTGGCTCGGTGAGCAGATGACTGAGCGCGGAGTCGGGAACGGGATATCTCTCATTATCTTCGCTGGTATAGTGGCCCGCATGCCTGCCGCCATCGGTAATTCAATCCAGCTTATTAAGGCCGGTGAAATTGCGGTTGTTTTTGTCCCGATAATGATCGTTTTAATGTTTCTGGTGGTTGCCTTCATTGTTTTTGTAGAAACCGCCCAACGCCGTGTCCCTATTCAATATGCAAAACGTGTAGTCGGTCGTAAGGTTTATGGTGGACAATCTTCCCACTTACCACTCAAACTCAATATATCCGGTGTAATTCCTCCAATCTTTGCTTCATCTATCATGATGTTTCCAGCAACTATTGGATCATTTATCAAAATTGACTGGGTTCAGCAGGTTTCAGCTATGCTTTCTCCAGGGACTGTTTTTTATTATATACTGTATGTGGCGATGCTGGTATTTTTCTGTTTTTTCTATACAGCCGTCACCTTTAAACCTGATGATGTCGCTGAAAATTTAAAGAAAAACGGTGGTTTTATTCCCGGTATTCGACCGGGGAAGAAAACTGCGGAATTCATTGATTTTGTTTTGACTAGAATTACGGTTATTGGTGCTATTTATCTAAGCGCTGTCTGCGTTATGCCGACACTACTTATAAACAAATTTAATGTACCTTTTTATTTTGGCGGTACCGCTTTGCTGATTGTTGTCGGTGTTGCCATAGACACGATTTCTCAGATAGAATCTCATCTCGTGATGCGTAATTACGATGGCTTTATGAAATCAGGCCGAATGAAAGGGCGCCGTTGAGGAGAGTGTGAGCAAAACGGGACAGGATAATTCCATCACACTGAAATCTCCTGAGCAGATTTCAGTGATGCATGAGGCAAATCAAATAGTTGCTGGTGTTCTCTCCATGCTCAATAGAGAAATGCGTTCCGGGCTAACCACGTTACAACTTGATAGATGGGCCGAAGAATATTGTAGAGATCATGGTGCTGAGCCTGCTTTTAAAGGATACAGAGGGTTCCCTGCCTCACTTTGTGTATCCATTAATGAACAGGTTGTACATGGCATACCTTGCAAGCAGACCAGGATACGGGAAGGAGATATTGTTTCCGTTGATTTTGGAACTAAGTACAAGGGGTTTTACGGCGACAGTGCTATGACCATTCCGGTTGGTACAATACCTAAACGGGTTCAGCAGTTGCTTCTTGTAACAGAAGAGGCCTTGGAAAAAGGCATTGAACAGGTGCAAATCGGAAACCGAATTTCAGATATCTCCAAAGCTGTTCAAGATCACGTTGAGGAACAAGGGTTTTCCGTGGTTCGTCAATTTGTCGGTCATGGAATCGGTAGTAACCTGCATGAGGCCCCGGAAATTCCTAATTATGTCCAAAAAAAAGCATCACCTCGACTACTTGAAGGTATGGTAGTCGCAATAGAGCCAATGGTGAATCTTGGTAAGGAGAAGGTTCGTGTACTTCGTGACCGATGGACTGTGGTAGCGGCTGATGGAAAGCCTTCCGCCCATTTCGAACATTCGGTTGCTGTTACTGCTGAAGGTCCTTTTATCCTTAGTTCTCGACAGGACAACTGAATTAGTATTTTCGCTGAAGAAATTGTAAAGCAATTTCTCTATTTTAATTTAAATGAGTTGAAAAAAAATAGGGAAGCATATAGAGTAAAAAATTTTGGTCCAAAATAAAATATAAATGGATATAAATCATGGCAAAAGAAGAAGCCATTGAAGTAGAGGGGACAATCATTGAGCCCCTGCCCAATGCGATGTTTCGAGTTGAGCTGGAAAATGGACATAAGGTATTGGCCCATATTTCCGGTAAGATGCGCATGCACTATATAAAGATTTTACCTGGAGATCAGGTAACGGTTGAATTATCACCTTATGATCTTACCAGAGGCAGAGTCACCTTTCGTTCTAAAGGCGGCAAGGGAAGGAAATAAAAATAGGTTAAGTATTGTTTGCAGAATTTTCGATCAACAACTCAAATCTGTAAGTTGTAGATTAAGGATAGCTGCAAAAGGAGATGGGTATGAAGGTGCGTTCGTCAGTAAAAAAAATGTGCGCAAATTGTAAGATAATTAAGCGCAAGGGTGTGGTGCGTGTCAGTTGTACGAATAAAAAACACAAACAACGGCAGGGATGATTTCTGCGGAATAGCTGTTTTTCAGTTTAACAAGGAGCAAAATCTTGGCACGGATAGCAGGCGTGGATTTGCCACGAAATAAGCATATGGATCGGGCACTAACCTATATTTTCGGTATAGGATTAACTACAGCTCGTGAGATACTTGATAAGGCGGACTTGCCTTATCAGATGAATAGTGATGACCTGAGCGGTGATGATGTTACCCGTATTCGTAAAATTATTGAAAACGATTATGTGGTTGAAGGTGACAAGCGTCGCGAAGTCTCCATGAATATTAAACGTCTCGTCGATCTGAGTTGTTATCGTGGCCGTCGTCATCGTGTGAGTCTTCCCTGTCGGGGACAACGAACGAAGACCAATGCACGGACGAGAAAAGGACCGAGACGGGGGTCCGTGCGCAGATAGCGTTCATATTATAATTATCTAATAGGTGACGGTTTTTGAACTTTTTTTCAAAATAAAAAAGCTCGAAATCAACAATTGGAGCAGTTATGGCAAAGGCAGTAAAGGGCGGTCGATCAAAACGCCGTGAAAAGAAAAATATTCCGGAAGGGATTATTTTTATCTACTCAACATTTAATAATACAGTCGTAACCGTCGCAGATCGGCAGGGAAATACTATTGCCTGGTCAAGTGCCGGCGTCATAGGTTTTAAAGGATCCCGGAAGTCAACTCCTTTTGCTGCTCAGAAGGCCTTGAGTGATGCTGTCGGCAAGGCAAAGGAACATGGACTGCGCAAAGTCGAGGTCAGGGTTAAAGGTCCCGGCCCCGGTCGTGAGGCCGCGCTACGAGCGCTGACGACTGCAGATCTTGATGTAAGTAAGATTGTAGATGTTACTTCTATACCGCATAACGGATGCAAACCACCTAAGCGGAGAAGAGTGTAAGCACGCAGGTCGTGCTATTGTACGGTCGCAGCCAGTGGAATGACTGATCGCTGCGTAAAACCGATACCGATTATTGATGGAGGGCTACATTGGCCAGATATACTGGAGCATCCTGCAGGACTTGCAGGCGGGAAAATTTGAAATTATTTCTCAAGGGTGATCGTTGTTATTCTGATAAGTGTTCGTTTGAGCGACGATCCTATTCTCCCGGACAGCATGGGCAGAACCGTTTTCGTAAGGTATCTGATTATGCGGTTCAGTTGCGTGAGAAACAGAAAGTCAAACACATGTACGGGATGCTTGAGAATCAGTTTCGCCGCTATTTTCACATGGCAGACCAGGCAAAAGGGGTCACCGGCGAAAATTTGTTGATCATGTTGGAAAGAAGGCTTGATAATACCATCTATCGTCTGGGTTTTGCTAGTTCAAGAGATCAGGCCAGGCAACTGATCCGACACAATCATTTTACTGTTAATGGGAAAAAAAATAATATTCCATCCTATTTTGTCCGCGTAGGCGATGTTATCAGTCTTAAGGAAAAAAGCAGAACCAATGATATGATTAAAGATAATCTCGAGGGTGCTGCTCGTCGTGGAGTTCCGAGCTGGATTGAACTTAATCAAACGAATTTTCAGGGAACTGTGAAGGCTATGCCAAATCGTGAAGAGATAACGCTTCCGATTCACGAGCAGCTTATTGTCGAGTTGTACTCCAAGTAAACCCTAAAAATCAGGTATTGCATGGTACAGGAAATCCGGGACGAAAATCCCTTTTATAAAAACTGGCATGAGCTTATTTCCCCTGAACGTTTAGAGGTCACGGAAGATACCCATACTAAAAAATATGGACGGTTTATCTGTCAACCGTTTGAGCGTGGTTTTGCCGCAACAATTGGTAATTCCCTGCGAAGAATATTGCTTTCCTCTATCAGAGGGGCGGCAATAACATCCGTAAAAATTGATAATGCCCTGCATGAATTTACTACCATCGATGGTATTCATGAAGATGTAGCTGAGATTATCCTTAATCTTAAACTGGTCAGGCTCAAACTCAATAGCCCGGAAACAGTGGTTGTTGTTCTGGAGAAAAAAGGAGCCGGACCAGTAACTGCGGGTGATATTAACGGCGGTGTCAATGTTGATGTGATGAATCCTGATCAGCATATCTGCACTATAACCGGTGCCGATACTACCTTTCGGGTTGAACTTGAGGTTCAATGGGGTAAGGGTTATGTGGCTGCGGAACAGAATAAACGAGAGGATCAGGCGATAGGGGTCATTCCAATTGATTCGGCTTTTTCCCCGATTCTGCGAATACAGTATGTTGTCAGTTCAGCCCGAGTCGGTCAACGGACCGACTACGACCGATTGACCATGGAAGTTGAGACCGACGGAAGTGTTAGCCCTGAAAATTCCTTAGCGTATGCCGCCAAAATTCTCAAGGAGCAGATGTCGATCTTTATCAACTTTGATGAGGATAAGGCAAAGGCTCCCGACAAGGTGGAAGGTGAAGGAGATGATGTCGTCTATCCACCTTTTCTTGATAAAAACGTTGAGGATCTCGAACTCTCCGTCAGGTCTGCAAATTGCCTGAAAAATGCTGATATTCAGTACATTGGTCAGCTGGTGCAGAAGACTGATGCGGAAATGTTAAAGACCAAAAATTTTGGACGAAAATCACTCAACGAAATTAAAGCACTGCTTGCCGAACATGATCTGACCTTAGGTATGAAGGTGGAAGGATGGAAGTCTCCCGATGAGTCTGAGGAAGACGTAGAGGAAGGGTAACCATTCGGATCGACCGGACATGGTCACAGAAGGTAGTCAGGGTAAGAGAAAAAGAAGGATAAAACGATGAAACATAAAGTAGCAGGCCGTAAATTAGGCCGTAATCCATCTCATAGAAAGGCCATGCTTCGTAATATTGTAACCTCCTTGCTTGAGCATGAACGCATCGTTACCACGGTGCCAAAGGCTAAGGAAGTACGTAGGATAGCGGAGAAAATGATCACCCTTGGAAAACGCGGTGACCTGCATGCAAGAAGGCAGGCAATGTCGTATATTCGCACTAAGGATATCGTCGCTAAGCTTTTTGATGAATTGAGTGACCAGTATGCAGATCGTCAGGGTGGTTATACTCGCATTGTTCGTACCGGTACCCGGTATGGTGATGCCGCTCCCATGGCCATTGTCGAGCTTGTTGGTTATGAAGAGACCGTCGAGGAATCTGCGACTGACGAGGCTTAAATAGAAGGTGTAATCGAATCGCTATAGACAGAAAGCACTTGTATACGACAGGCTGTTTGATGAGTACTCATCAACCAGCCTGTTTTTTTATGGGGATATGATGAACGGTAACAAAACAGATTTTCCGATTCCAGTGGGAAGAACAGCTGTCGGAGACGCGGCATTCAGCTTTCATTGCCATTCCGAGGTAAGTTGTTTTCTTACCTGCTGTCATAAAGTCGAAATGTATCTTTACCCCTATGATGTCCTTAGACTGAAAAACAGACTTGGTCTTCATTCTGCTGAATTCATGCGCAGACATACCCGAATTGCTGAAGGGTCGCATTCCTATTTTCCCGCTGTTATGCTGAATATGTCTGATCAGGAGGGGTACCCCTGTCCTTTTCTTAAAAAAAACGGCTGCTCGGTCTATAGAGACCGGCCCTCCTCCTGCAGAACGTACCCCCTCGAACGTGCAGTTGAAAAACTCCCTGGACAAAAAGAGCTCAAGATACATTATTTTATGACCCATCATTCTTACTGTAAAGGGCATCAGCAGGAACGTTGCTACACGATCTTACAATGGGAAAGAGATCAGTTTCTTGGTGAATATAATCTTATGAATGATCTCTGGGCGGAAGTCGATGCTTTTTTTGCAACGAATCCGTGGCAGGGTGAGGGAAGGGCGGGTGAACGCCAGCAGCTCGCCTTTATGGTTTGCTATAATATAGATGAGTTTCGTACATATTGTTTTCGCAGGAACCTCCTTTCCGGATTTTTCCTGAGTAAGGAAGAACGACGCCGTATCAAGCGAGATGATGCGGAACTGTTAAAATTCGGCTTCAACTGGCTGCAGTTTATCTTGGGTGATCGAAGAACACTCTTGCCCCGGTAGTATAATCCGGTAAATCGTTTTTGTTTACAGGATCTCGTCGATTAAAATATTCTTTCTCGAAAACAATCAGGCGATACATACGGTATCTTCCCCCTTCCAGTTGAATTTTCGTAGAGAAGCTTGAAATAGGCTGTATGACGTGGTATTAAAAAAGGTTCAACTTTTATAGTCTCGCCCTTATCGCAGAGACACATTACACACATCCCGTCAGTCCTTTGGTGTTCGCCGATACGGTGGATTGGATCCAGGGATGGAGGAATAACCAAAACAAAAATCAGGAGTATAGCATGACAAAGGTTACAATGAGGCAAATGCTTGAAGCCGGTCTTCATTTTGGTCATCAGACCAGAAGATGGAATCCTAAAATGAAACCGTATATTTACGGTCCCCGTAATGGGATATACATCGTCAATCTTGATATAACGATGAAGATGTTCCGCAAGGCCTATACTTATATCGTTGACGTTGTGGCTGGAGGCGGAAGTGTTCTTTTTGTCGGAACCAAGCGGCAGGCGCAGGCGATTGTTCGTGAAGAAGCTGAGCGCTGTGATATGTTTTTTGTCAACCATCGGTGGCTTGGCGGTATGATGACCAATTTTCAGACCATTAAGCATTCCGTAGATCGCCTGAAAAAAATTGAGTCGATGCAGGCTGATGGGACCATTAACCGTTTTCCGAAGAAAGAAATACTGTTGATGGAGAAAGAAAGGATCAAGCTTGATCGCAATCTTGGCGGTATAAAAAATATGCGCTCATTACCTGATGTGCTTTTTGTGATTGACCCCAAAAAAGAAGAAATTGCTATCAGCGAAGCAAATAAGCTTTCCATTCCCGTGGTCGCCCTGACTGATACAAATTGTGATCCGGACGGCATTACTTATGTTATCCCCGGGAATGACGATGCAATACGTGCCATTAAACTGATTTCATCTCAGATTGCCGATGCCGTGCTTGAGGGAAAGGCCAGGCGTGGCGAGGAAGCCGAGCCGGATGTCGGCGAGCTTGAAGCCGCTATGAGCGGTAAGGAAACTGCATCCGTAGGGACTGATGAGGACAAGGTGGCGCCGAGTGTGGAAACGGAAACCGCAGAATAATTTTTAGGTAATACTACGCAGCATTGGAAGGGGCTTTTACGCCCCTTCTTCTGTGAATGTGGTTTGTTCTTGTGGTTGTAAAGAAGATTGTAACAACAGTAAACATGCCGTCAGCGTGTTTTATTTATAGCATAAGGAGATAAAAGACCGTGAAAATTACAAGCCAGATGGTCAAGGAATTACGTGAAAAGACCAACGCCGGCATGATGGATTGCAAAAAGGCTTTGGGAGAAACAGACGGTGATATGGAGAAGGCAATTGATCTGTTGCGCCAAAAAGGTCTTGCTGTTGCTGCAAAGCGTGCGGATCGTGCCACCAGCGAGGGTGTTGTCGAATGTTATATCCATGCAGGTGGTAAGTTAGGGGTAATGGTTGAAGTCGGCTGTGAAACTGATTTTGTCGCGAAAACCGATGATTTTAAAGCCTTTGCCCGTGATGTTGCCATGCATGTGGCAGCCGTTAATCCGGTGGCCGTTTCCAGAGAGGAGATTCCGTCTGATCTTGTTGAGCGGGAAAAAGCGATTTATGTGAAACAGGCCCAGGAATCCGGAAAACCTGAAAATATAATCGAGAAAATTGTAACCGGAAAGATTGAAAAATATATTTCAGAGATTTGCCTGTTGGATCAAAAATTTGTGAAAAATCCCGATCTCTCCATACAGGATTTGCTCAACGAGCTGGTAGCGAAAATGGGAGAAAATATTTCCATCAAGCGTTTTGCCCGTTTTCAAATTGGAGAATGATGATCTGATTGGATATTTTCGGAAAGTGAAATTCAGGTGTCCGGTTTTGTGCGCATACCGATGAATCAGGAGCAGGAATGAAGTATAGACGCATTCTTTTGAAAATAAGCGGTGAAGCCCTCATGGGAGAGGGTTCCTATGGTATCAGTCCTGATATGATTCATTTCGTCGCCGGTGAAATAAAGGCGGTGCATGAACGAGGCGTTCAGCTTGCGCTGGTGATTGGGGCGGGTAATATTTTTCGTGGTGTTGCCGGAGCGGCTGGTGGCATGGATCGCGGCTCCGCCGATAATATGGGAATGCTGGCGACTGTCATCAACTCTCTTGCCATGCAGGATGGTCTGCAGAAGGCCGGAATTCCGGCACATGTAATGTCCGCCATAACCATGCGTAATGTCTGTGAACCGTATGTGCGTACTCGAGCTATAAGTTACCTCAATGAAGGTCATGTGGTCATCTTTGCTGCGGGTACCGGTAATCCGTATTTTACAACTGATACCGCCGGGGTATTGCGGGCATTGGAAATTCAGGCGGATGTTATAATGAAGGCGACCAGGGTCGATGGTGTGTATGATCGCGATCCTGAAAAAGACAGTGGTGCCATCCGATTTGGTCGTCTGAATTATACCAAAGTGCTGCAGGATGAGCTCCGCGTCATGGATGCCGCCGGTATTTCATTGGCGCGGGACAATGATTTGCCTATTTTAGTTTTCAATATGAAGGTCCCTGGAAATATCAATAGAGCCTCTGAAGGAGAAGAGATAGGAACCCTGATTACCGGGTAGGTTGATTCCGCCGACAGACTGGAAAACCACTGCCGGTAACGTATTTTTGTATGGTTTCGTTGCTGTATCTTCTCTCTTTCTAGATGGTCGTTTATGCGTAAATAAAGAGTCGCATTGATACAATCCATCACTCCTCTCGCGGAAATTCATCGGCGTCAGTGCAGGAACTACCAGTATGACCTGCGTTGTATTTTCTCGATTTGTGTAATGGTTACCGTTATTTTTTTTTCGGGTTTCTTTTTATGTCTCTGTGGGCTTGCCTCCGCCCGGCGAACTGAATCCGGTTTAATTTGGCTGGCATGGGTGCGAGGTAACGTGAACCGAGTGGCAACGGAAGTTTTGTCGGTTCTATTAACTATGGTTTTGGTTGATTACAGGTTTTAAGGAGAACGTCATGTCCAGTGAAGTGATTGATGAATTGAAAGAAAAGATGGAAGAGAGTGTGGTTGCCTATAAACGTGAGTTGACCAAAATCAGGACCGGTCGAGCGTCCCTTGCCCTTCTTGACGGCATTAAGGTGGATGCCTATGGCTCCATGCTGCCACTTGATCAAGTCGGAACCCTGACCATTCCTGAATCAAGCATGATCGCCATCAAACCCTGGGATCCGCAAATGATCGGACCGATTGAAAAGGCTATTCTTGCCTCTGATCTTGGCCTGACTCCGGCAAACGATGGTAATGTGATTCGTTTGACCATTCCGCCTCTCACCGAGGATCGTCGCCGTGAACTTGTCAAAAAGGTAAAGAAGACCGGTGAAGAATTCAAGGTTGCCATTCGCAATGTTCGGCGCGAGGCTAATGACATCCTGAAAAAACAGAAAAAAGACAAGGAAATATCCGAAGACGACATGTTTCGATTACAAGATGAGTCCCAGAAGGAAACGGACAGGTACGTCAAGCAAATTGACGAAATAGCCGCCGGTAAAGAAGTTGAAGTCATGGAGGTATAAAGCCGGCTGCGAAGGGCGAATAATGCAACTTTTATGTTTGATTGGAGATCGGATGTCGTGGTATGAGATATTGTTCGCCCTCCTATACGCTTCTTTCGTTATTGCTTTTATATCCTGACAGGTTATGCAAGAGACCTCTGAATTTGATATTCGCCTGATACCGTCCCATATTGCTCTTATCATGGATGGGAATGGCCGCTGGGCTGAGGAGAGGCGCAGGCCTCGTCTTGCCGGCCATAAGGCGGGCGTGGATTCCGTACGCGCGGTTGTTGAAACCGCTCGGGAAATCGGGGTGCGCTACCTTACCCTGTACGCCTTTTCCACCGAAAATTGGCAACGGCCAAGGGCTGAAGTCAAGGGATTGATGGCATTGCTTCGGACCTATCTTGAATCCGAACTGCGAACCATGTTGAAGAACGATATCCGTCTGTTCTGTATTGGTCAACGTGAGCGTTTGCCTGCAGATGTGCTTTCCGTTCTTGAGCAGGTCATGCAGGAGACGGAGCATTGTCGGGAAATGACCCTGAATCTGGCGTTAAGCTATGGTGGTCGCAATGAAATGATTCGGGCCGTCAGGAAGATGGCGCATAAATGCGTGGCCGGTGAAGTCGATCCTGACGCATTGTCTGAAGGGATGTTGGGCGAATGCCTTGATACGTTCGGGCAACCGGATCCTGACTTATTGATACGTACCGGCGGAGAACATCGCCTATCGAATTTTCTTCTCTGGCAAGTTTCGTATGCCGAATTGTATTTTACTGAAACCAAATGGCCTGATTTCAGGAAATATCAGCTCCTTGAAGCTGTTGCCACCTATGGCCGACGCCAACGTCGTTTCGGAAAAACAGGCGCTCAGCTCCTTGGAAGGTAATTGACATGAGCCGAGTCTTGCCTGGTCTTCTCATGGTATGCCTTTGGGGAATGCTCCTTGGTTTTGCAGGCCCTGTTCTCTTCTGGCTGGCTATCGTGATCGGAAGCGGGGTTGCCTTTTATGAGTATCAACGCATGTGTTTTCCCTCACTGCCTGCAATGAAAAGGCTGTTGCTCATCGTGGTGTCTCTGCCCCCGGTATTTGCATCTATCTTCAGTGGCTCGACTTCGGTAACAGCAGGTCTCTTCGCCGGTTTTATAGGACTGGTTTTTCTCCTTTTTTTCTGGTATCCGGATTTTGAAGATGTTTTCGTATTTTTGAGTAGAAGTGGTTTTGGAATTTTCTATATAGGATTATGTGCAGCCCATATTGTACTCCTGCGGCTCTTGCCGGGCGGAGTGGGTTGGCTTGCCGTTCTTACCGCAATTACCATTGGTTCTGATACAGGAGCATATTATGTCGGCAGGAAATTTGGTCGCCGTAAACTCTGTCCTGCGGTCAGCCCGGGCAAAACCATCGCAGGAGCCGTTGGCGGTCTGTTGGTCGGAACACTGGCTGCGCTATTGGTTGGTGCTCTTCTCCCCGGTCAGGTGTCTATTTTTTTCTGTCTGATTGCCGGAGTTATTCTTGTCCCGGTGGGAATCATTGGAGATTTGACCGAATCCGTCATCAAACGGGCCACCGGCAGCAAAGATTCCGGCATCATACTGGCCGGGCACGGCGGTCTGCTTGATCGAGTTGACAGTCTGCTCCTGACGGCGCCGACACTTTATTATCTTCTTTTGGGACTGGGCTCATGATCGTTAAAAATATTTCATTACTGGGGTCTACCGGCTCCATTGGGAAAAATGTCCTGTCCGTTGTCCGCGCGAATCCTGATCTGTTCAGGATTGTCGGTCTGTCCGTTGGGAAAAACATCTCGTTGCTGGCACAACAAGTTCGGGACTTTTCTCCGCTCTCCATATCGGTTGCCGACGAACAGCTTGTTGCACCTCTTGCCGAGATGCTTTCCCAGGACTATCAAGGAGAAATTTTTTTTGGTGATTCGGGAAACTGCCGGGTGGCGACGCTTGCGGATGCCGATATGGTTGTGACGGCCGTCGTTGGTGCCGTCGGCCTGCTGCCGACCATGGAGGCTATTCGGGCCGGTAAGGATATCGGTCTGGCCAACAAGGAAACCTTGGTTATGGCGGGGCGCCTGGTTATGAAAACCGTGCAGGAGCATAATGTCCGGCTATTGCCCATAGATTCCGAACACAGCGCTGTTTTTCAATCTCTTGAGGCTGGACGCAGACAGGATGTAGACCGCATTATCCTCACGGCATCAGGCGGGCCCTTCCGTAGCCTTAGCGCCGAGGAGTTTCCCGCTATAACCCCTGATCAGGCCCTGGCCCACCCGAATTGGCAGATGGGAAGAAAAATCTCTATTGATTCGGCAACCCTTATGAATAAGGGGCTTGAGGTTATTGAGGCCCGATGGCTTTTTGATACCGCCCCCGACAGGATTGCTGTTGTCGTTCATGCCCAGTCCATTGTCCATTCTCTGGTCGAATTCATCGACGGATCCGTTGTTGCCCAGCTCGGAATTCCGGATATGCGTATTCCGATTGCCTATGCCCTTGCCTATCCGGAACGAATAAATCTTGACCTGCCGCGTTTAAATCTTGCCCAATGCGGAACCTTGAGTTTTGAGGAACCGGATTATGTGCGTTTTCCTGCCTTGAAAATGGCCTTTGCTGCTCTTGAGGAGGGGGGAATGCAGCCTGCGGTGTTGAATGCCGCCAACGAGATCGCCGTTGATGCCTTTCTCGCCGGCCATATCGGGTTTCCTGATATCTCGGCTGTCGTTGCAGCGGTGCTGGCAGTTCATATTGATGGTGATGATCTTGAATTGGAGCAGATCCTGGCGGCGGACGAACAGGCGCGAAACCTCGCCCTGCAGGAAGTCGAGCGTCGTTGCGGCTAATCTCTTCTTGGTTGGGGCTTTCCCCGGCAAGAAGGTAAATTACACAGAGAAATCGTCTATCGTATGAATTCACTGCTTTCCTTTGTTCTTGTTCTTGGAATCCTTATTTTTGTTCATGAATTTGGGCATTTCCTGATCGCGAAGCTCTGCGGCGTCCGGGTGCTTAAATTTTCCCTTGGTTTCGGCAACAAGGTGATCGGTAGAAGATGGGGAGAAACTGAATATCTGATTTCCGCCTTTCCTCTCGGTGGTTATGTCAAAATGTACGGGGAACAGCCGGGCGAACCAATCCCTGAATCCGAGAAGGCGCGTTCTTTTTCCCATAAATCGGTCAAGCAGCGTTTTGCCATAGTGTTCGGCGGTCCATTGTTTAATCTGTTATTTGCAGTCGTCCTGTTTTTTGTCATGTTTGCCCTCGCCGGACTGCCCGAACCTGTTGATACGACGAATATTGGGCAGGTCTCACCAGGGTCGGTGGCGGCAAAAGCAGGGCTGAAGGCCGGAGATCGTATTGTCTCTATTGACGATCAAAAAACCCTTTCCTGGCAGCAGGTCTCCGAGTTGATTAAAAACAGCGGCGGCGATGAGGTCGTACTCGTTGTCGATCGGGCGGGAAAAAGGATTACCATCAGGGCCGTACCGACCATGGAGAAAGTGAAAAACATTTTCGGAGAGGTTGTAGGGGAGCGTTATCTGCTTGGTATTACGCGCAGTGATGAAATACGTTACAAGAAAGTTGGAGTTGTTGAGTCAGTCAAGGCTGCATTTATTCAGACTTGGAACCTGATTTACTTGACGATCATGGGGATCGTGAAAATTGTTGAAAGGGTTGTTCCTGCATCAGAACTTGGCGGACCGATACGGATTGCCGAAATTGCCGGTCAGCAGTGGGAGGCGGGCTGGATGAATTTGGTCTATTTTATGGGCCTGCTCAGCGTCAACCTCGGCATTTTAAACCTGCTTCCCATTCCGGTTCTTGATGGTGGCCATTTGTTTTTTCTGACTATTGAGGGGCTTCGAGGGAAACCGGTGTCGGACAGGGTGATGGAGATCAGCCAGAAGATCGGTATTGCCCTATTGGCCGGCTTGATGCTGTTTGTTTTTTATAATGATATCTTCAGGATTGTCAGACGGTGGATGGGCTCCTGATTCTCTCTCTTGAGACGTCCACTGGTTGCGGATCTATTGCCCTGACCAGGAATGGCAGGTTACTGGCCGAGGCAACGGCCCAGCCTGAGGTGACCCATTCCCGACGCCTCCTGGGTACTGTTTCCTGGATCATGCAGGCAGCAGGTGTTGACTGGTCGGAGATCAATGGAATTGGGGTCAGTCTCGGACCCGGATCGTTTACCGGCCTGCGGATTGGTCTGGCCGCAGCCCAGGGGCTGGCCCTGGCCGCCGGTATCCCGCTTGTCGGCGTGGAAACCCTGGACGCCCTTGCCCTGGCCTGCATCGGTGTCAGAGAGGAGCGGATCTGTCCGGTGCTTGATGCCCGTAAACAGGAGGTGTACGCGGCCCTGTACAAGCCTGGAGAACGAAACGGCTATCCTGTTCGCCAAAACGATGACCAGGCGGTCAGTCCCGAGAAGCTGACGGAGGCGATTGACAGGCCGACCGTGCTGGCGGGACCTGCCGTTGCCGTGTATAGAGAGGTATTTGCAAAAAACAGTTTCATTCGTTTGCTGTCGGCATCTCTGGCCCATCCGAGGGCATTATATGTCGGCCTGTTGGCGGAACGAATGCTGGCGAGCGGATTGTGGTTGGATCCGGTGCTCATTTCGCCCAAATATGTCCGTGCATCCGAAGCGGAGATGACATTGCAGAAGAAAAAAGGAAAGTTGGTACAGGGACCAGAGACCGACAAATTATTGGAACGAAAATCATGATTGTACGCAGAAAGACCAGACAGATCCATGTGGGCGATGTGGCAATTGGCGGCGAAGCGCCGATTGCGGTCCAGTCAATGACTAATACCGACACTGCGGATGTGGAAGCGACCGTCTCCCAGGTCCTTCGTCTTGAAAAGGCCGGTTGTGAAATTATTCGGGTAGCCGTCCCTGACATGGATGCCGCCAAGGCTGTTCGGGCTATCAGAGACCGGATTTCCATTCCACTTATTGCCGACATCCATTTTGATTCCCGGCTGGCGGTGGCTGCAGTGGAAAATGGTGCCCAGGCGATTCGTATCAATCCCGGTAATCTTGGTGGCGTGGAGATGCTGGCCAGAGTGGTTGCAGCCGTTAAACTCCATAATGTACCCATTCGGGTCGGGGTCAATTCCGGTTCCGTTGAAAAAGATCTGCTGGCCGAGTTTGGCTATCCAACACCGGAGCGGCCGGATGCCTTGATTCAATCTGCGCTGAGAAATGTTCGTTTATTGGAACAACAGGGCTTTGAGGATATGAAGATTTCCATTAAATCTTCTGATACCCTGACGACGATTTCCGGATATCGTCGGCTTTCTGAAGAAATTGATTACCCGCTCCATATCGGCGTGACCGAGGCAGGCGGTCTGATCGCCGGTACGGTCAAGTCAAGCGTTGCTCTTGGAATTCTGTTATTTGACGGCATCGGCGATACCTTTCGTATTTCTCTGACCCGGGATCCGGAAGAAGAGGTGCGGGTAGGTTATGAACTCCTACGCTCCCTGCGCATACGGCAGCGTGGGCCGGAGATGATTTCCTGCCCGACCTGTGGACGAACCAAAATTGATCTGTTTCCACTGGCGGAAGAGGTTGAGCGTTATCTACAGACCATGCAGGCCAACATCAAAGTTGCTGTTATGGGCTGCGTGGTGAACGGTCCGGGCGAGGCAAGGGAGGCGGATATCGGGATTGCCGGAGGTGTCGGGGTTGGTATTATTTTTAAAAAAGGCGAGATTTGGAAAAAACTGCCTGAGGATCAGTTGCTGCCGGTTTTTCTGGAAGAGTTGAAAAAGATGGAGCGCGAACAGGAGCAAACCTCATAACATCGCCGTGACGGTGGTCTTTGAATATCTATCCTCGGTGGTTTTTAACAAGAGTAACAAAGTTGTTCATTATCCTGGTGAAATCCGTTTGTATTGTCTCGTAGTGAAGTTCCGCCTGCCGGGGCAGGTCTGAAAATGATTGTCCAGGATCAGGTAGAGAATCAATCCATTTGCCGTCATGCGATAGCCACGAGCGTATATCATCGGGATGGGCGGCATGATTATCACATTGCAGGCCGATGATATGGGGCCGGTCAACGACACTGAAGGCCTCGACGACACACTGGCCCGAGGTGGCCAGCATGACCAGATCGCGTGGTAATGGTGTCTGTACCGCCTGTGCATGCCATTTGAAGAGTGATAGCGGTGAGGAAATACCTTTGAAAATTGGATGCTCCTTGCCCGCATGGGTCAGGTGTCCCTGGGTGAAGCCTACACTGGGTTGACTGTTTGCTTCTACGGCAGCGCCAAGGCTGTCGGCAAGGAGTTGGTGTCCCAAGCAGAATCCCAGGCAGGGCCTGTTCATGGCCATCCAGGCCTTGAGCAGTCGTTTTTCTTCCTTTAAAAACGGATATCGTTTTTCTTCATGCACGTTTGGAGGCCCGCCTAACAGGAGCAGGGCGTCAAAAGCCATCGGATCCGGAATTGACTGTCTGTAGATATGGGCAATCTCAAGCCTGACGTCGACTTGTTGGGCGGTTTGCACAAGGAGCTTTCCCGGTGTTTCCCAGTCTGCATGTTGTACGACAAGAAATGAAATGGGCATATCCGTGTGTCCAGGTTTCTGTTTGTTTGCATCTTCCTCCCAGGGAGAAAAATACCCGGGGCAACGGGAATAATCCATGAAAAACGGCCGCCTCTGCAGAGGAGGAGAAGAGCAGAGGCGACCTGGAGGAGGATGTCGGCATCCCCTTTGGCAAGGGGATGCGCTGTAGGTTAATTATGCGTTAGTTTAAGACCTGAAAGTCATTGTAGGCATGTGCTGCATGTTCCGCAATATCAACACCTTCAATCTCTTCCTCTTCGGTGACACGCAGGCCCATGGTCATGTCGATGACCTTAAAGAGGATAAAGGCGGTTCCAAATGCCCAGGCAAAGGCGGTAACGACGCCGATAAGCTGGGTGGTCATTATGGCGACGGTTGTACCGCCGATGTTGAACAGGCCTGCGGCAATGGTCCCCCAGGCACCGCAGACGCCATGGACGGAGACGGCACCGACCGGATCGTCGATGTGCATGCGGTCAATGGTGACAACCGAGATGACGACAATGATGCCGGCGATAAAACCGATGATGATTGAACTGGTTGGGGTAACATTGGCACATCCAGCCGTAATTCCGACCAGTCCTGCCAGGGCGCCGTTTAAGCTCATGCCGATGTCAGGTTTTTTAAACATTATCCAGGAAAGCGTCATGGCCGAAATAACGCCTGCCGCAGCCGCTAGGTTGGTATTGACAAAGATCATGGCGATGGATGTGTCGCCTGTGGTCGTGGAACCGGGATTAAAACCGAACCAGCCCAGCCAGAGGATGAATACGCCGATGGCCGCCATGGGAATATTGTGGCCGGGGATTGCCCGAACCTCCCCTTTGGGACCGAATTTTCCTATTCTTGGGCCGAGGACGATAGCGCCGGCCAGAGCGCACCAGCCGCCGACGGAATGAACAACGGAGGATCCGGCAAAATCAATGAACCCCTTGGCCTCCAGCCAGCCATGACCGTTGAGCAGTGAACCCCAAGCCCAGGAGCCGAATATCGGGTAGATAAAGGCACAGACGACAAATGAGTATATCAGGTAACTGGTAAATTTAATTCGTTCGGCAACCGCACCCGAGACAATGGTGGCTGCGGTGGCGGCAAAGACACATTGGAACATCCAGAAGGCCAGGATCCATTGATCGCCCTTGGGCCCGGTCCAGCCGGAGAGGAAAAAGTCGGTGGTGCCGAAAAGACCGGTTGTGGTGGCACCGAACATGAGCCCAAAGCCAATGGCCCAGAAAGCCAGGGATCCCATGGCGAAGTCGAGCAGGTTTTTCATCATGATGTTACAGGCGGATTTGGCACGGGTAAATCCCGATTCCACCATGGCAAAGCCGGCCTGCATGAAAAACACCAGGGCTGCCGCTACCAGGGTCCAGACGTAATTAAGGTTGGTCTGCACGGATTTGACGGCGGCCGCATTGGACTCCACCGTTATTTTAACAACTTCGTCGGCGGCAAAGACCGTTCCTGCCGTCAGCAGAAGCAGTGCGCAGACGGTGAATGTAAGTTTTTTTCGCATGGGTAACTCTCCTTGGTCGTAAACAATAAAAAAAGAAAAAGATATTGATTAAATAGCCTCTTTGTCGGTTTCGCCGGTACGGATACGGATGATTTTTTCAACGGGCAGGACAAAGATCTTGCCGTCGCCGATTTTACCGGTGCGGACAGCGGCAATAATTGCCTCAATGACCGATTCAACCCGTTCTTCCTCAATGATGATTTCCACCTTGACCTTGGGGATAAAATCCACCATGTATTCGGCACCACGATAGATTTCCGTGTGTCCCTTTTGACGGCCGAATCCCTTGACTTCACTTACGGTCATACCGCTGATGTTCAGGTCATGCAGGGCATCCTTGAGTTCCTCAAGCTTGAACGGCTTGATAATGGTTTCAATTTTTTTCATAGTACTCTCCTTGTATTGAAAAATTGTCGTGTAGTTTGTTTCCTCTGTCAGTATCAAGACTCATGCCAGCCCGAAAAATCTTTTTAAAGTTCCGTCATCTTGTTGGTTTTTCAATTTTATTCGGTTTTTTTAAGGCAGCTATAACTTGACCATGAATGTTTCATTTATGCTTGATCGAGAGTTTAAAATTTACACAAATGTAATAATGGTTTTTCTCTTTGTGCGGAAGAGGTTCAATCTCTACGGTTGTGGTGTGGATATCGGCTGGGTCGTTTTCTTTCACAATTGACCGGTAGGAAGAGGGGCTGCTAGCCGGAAAATAATGTAACCACAAGTCATCCTGCGTTTTTTCTTGATTGAAGTCAGTATTCCTGATTGAATGAAAGAGGGATCATGCGAGGGTGTTAGGGACTGTGCAAAAATAACTGTAACATCCTGCTTGCCCTTTTGCCCATTTTCTACGTTGCGTAAAGAGCTGAATAGAAGAGACTATGCAACTCATTACGCGCCTTGAAAATGAACCAAATTTCAGCGCAAAATTGTTACACTTATTTCCTTATAGCCCCTTAGTCGATGCTGGGTATCCGTCTTGACGATACGTGTGGGATGCATGAAGCAACAACGAAACAGATTTGTTTCGGGCAGGTCAGGGAATACATAAAAGCAGGCGTCACCTTGATGGGTGGAGTGTTGATGTACTCTCGGGCAGGTTCCCTGTCCGGGAAAAATGACGATCCATCAGGCATTCAAGGCGGAAATCGTTGGTGGTATATTTTGAAAAAGGAGCAGGGCAATGGTGGATGTGGGAGTAATTGCAGGGACCATCACCGATAAAATCGGTTCATTTTTTTCATTCATAGGCGGGCTGCTGCAGTCAACGCACCTGCCGGAGCAGATCAAGTCCGTTGATGTTGCGGGCCTGTTCAGCAATCCATGGTTTCTGATCCCCTTTATAGCCTTTGTCGCCTATATGATTTACAAACAGGCCTTTCGGGATCTGTTCATTGCGGTCCTGTTTATGGGTGCCTGGTATGTTTCCGGCACTCACTATATGCACACTCTGGTTATCGGAGATGAGCTGCAGATAAACAAGGTGCTGCCTCTGCTTTTTGGTGGCGCCGTTGTGGTCGGCCTTGTTATTTATCTTTATTTCGGTCGTTCGGATTAACAGCGGCTAGTCATTTTGATCAGCAAAGTCGCCTCTGGCGGTATTACCTATGGATTATAAAGACGCCATTTTTATTGTTACCGAAGAGCGAGCCTGCCCCCTGTATAACGTGGGCGAGGAGTTCAAGGTGGAGGATATGGGATTAATGGTTCCTGATGCCAAACCCGCCTGTTTGAATATGGTACAATCCGTTATTTCGGCAACCACTGAACAGCAGAGCTTTGAGCGATTCACCCAACAGGGTATTCAAAAGTCAAAGTTCGACTGCGGCGGCTGTGACGGCCTGATTCGTTTTGAATTTAAAAAGGAAAAGGGATTTGCTACCCTGCAGATGAAACTACTCGCTGCCGCCGAGCGGCGGGAGAAGATGAAACATATGGACCGTTTTTTTGATCTGCTGCGCTGCATGGAAATTTTTGAGACCCTTGATGATGATTCCCTTCGTGACTTATCTGCATTGCTTAAGCTCAAAGAGTATGGAAAAAATAAGATCGTCCTGAAAAAGGGTGATCCAGGCACAAATTTGTATATCCTGCTTGAGGGTAAGGTCGCTGTTATCAGTGATGAAGGCCAGACCCTTTCCGAGATGGGGATGGGAGAAATATTCGGCGAGATGAGTCTGCTCTCCGGCGAGCCGGTGACCACGACTATCCATACCCGGGCAAAAACGAAACTGGCCACGCTTTCCAGTAAGGATTTTAAGCATGTATTAAATAAGTATCCTGTTCTACAGGTATTTTTTTATAGAATGCTTGTCGATCGTGCCCAGGCAAATACCCTGCGCTCCGGCACCATCAGTTCCGGGATGAGCGGGGAACTTGCGGAAATCAGTATGGTTGATCTCTTTCAACTGATCAACTCCAGTCAGAAAACGGGTCAGGTTGAGTTTACCCTGGGTGACGGCAGTGCTCTGGTCCTTTTTCACGAAGGGGAATTGGTGCAGGTAAGATATAATTCCCTGGCCGGCAAGGATGCCGTCTTTGCTCTGCTGGCCAGACGATCCGGTCGTTTTGTGTATACTTCCGGGATTTCTGAGGAGGCGAAGAAGCTGGATGTGATCGGTGGGTTTATGGGGCTGATTATGGAGGGCATCCGCCGTCTTGACGAGCAAAAAGAAGGGGAATAGTCAGCACCGCTATTTGCTCCGTTATTCTTGGATCGAATATCTTTTTTAAGAGTTTTTAAGAGCTATTTTTTTAAAGACCAGGCAGCCGTTTGTTCCGCCAAAGCCGTAGCTGCTGGACATAACTGCATTTAGCGCTGCATCACGGGTTGTTTGTACAATATTCATATCCTCGGCCGCCGGATCCAGGTTTTCAATATTTGCCGTACCGGCAATAAAGTGATGGTTGAGCATGAGGAGTGAATAGATGGCCTCGTGGACCCCGGCCGCGCCAAGGGAATGGCCGGACAGGGATTTTGTTGAGCTGATGGGTGGGACATCATTACCGAAAACGCTTCGAACCGCCTGCAGCTCAACCAGGTCGCCGATTGGTGTTGATGTGCCATGGGCGTTGATGTAATCAATGGGCAGGTTGACATCCCGCAGGGCCAGTTTGATGCAGCGTTCCGCCCCTTTGCCGGACGGTGCGACCATTTCATACCCGTCCGCCGTGGCGCCGTAACCGATCAGCTCGCCATGGATGTGCGCCCCCCGTTGCCGCGCATGCTCCAGTTCTTCCACAACAACTATGCCCGCACCGTTGGCAACGACAAAGCCGTCTCTGTCGATATCATAGGGCCTTGATGCAGCCGCAGGCCGATCATTGTACTTCGTTGATAATGCACCCATGGCATCAAACATCGAGGTTTGGGTCCAGTGCTCTTCATCGGAGCCGCCGGCAAAGACAATATCTTGTTTGCCTAATTGAATCTGTTCCATGGCCGCGCCGATGCAATGGGATCCGGTGGCGCAGGCGGAGGAAATGGCATAACAGGTTCCCTGGATGTGAAAGGGAGCGGTCAGGCAGGCTGAAACAGTACTCGACATGGTGCGAGGTACCATAAAAGGGCTGAGACGTTTTAATCCTTTGTTGCGCATTGTGTCCGCCGTCAGGACGACGTTTTCAGCGGAGGTCCCACCTGAACCTATGATCAGACCGGTACGTGGGTGAGAGATCTGATCTTCCGTTAACCCGGCATCTTCAATGGCCTGGGTCATGGCGAGATAGGCATAGGCGGCGGCATTTCCCATGAAACGATGGATCTTTTTGTCGATGTGTTCCTTTGGATTGATATCGACGAAGGCGCCTACTTGGGAGCGGAGGCCGAGTCGTTGGTACTCCGGTTGGAAACGGATACCGGATATACCTTCCTGCAGAGAGTGCAGAGTTTCCTGCAAAGAATTCCCCAGGGGCGATATCAGACCCATTCCTGTTATTACAACACGTCGCATATGGGTAAAATTTATTTCAGTGCAATAGGGGAGAGAATTCAGCCTTCTTCCCGGTGGATGAGAAACGGACCACAGCTCTGGCAGACCGGCATAACTTCAACGGTATTGATGTTGACATGCTGTGGCACATTGGTTACCCAGTAAACAATATCGGCAATGTCAGCCGGGGTTAAAGGTTTGGTTCCCTGGTAAACCTGTTTTGCCTTGTCGACATCGCCATGGAACCGAACAATTGAAAATTCGCTTTCGGCAAGTCCGGGTTCTATATTGGTGACCCGGATGCGAGTTTTGACCAGGTCGGTGAGCAGGTTGTTGGAAAATTGTTTAACAAAGGCCTTGGTGCCGCCGTAAACGTTGCCGCCCGGATAGGGATAATTGCCGGCAACGGAACCAAGATTGATAATGTGGCCCTGATCACGTTGCACCATGCCGGGCAGGATAGCCCGGGTCATATACAGGAGGCCTTTGATGTTGGTGTCAACCATGGTCTCCCAGTCATCCATGTCTGCTTCCTGGGACCCGGAAAGGCCAAGGGCGAGGCCGGCATTGTTGACCAATACATCGATAGCGTTGAATTGTTCCGGGAGTTCGGCAATACTTTGTTCCACCCGTTCCCGATCACGCACATCAAAAACTATGGTATGGATGGGAACGTCGGGATGGGCCGATTTGAACTCTTCCAGTCGTTCGCCCCGTCTGCCGGCAATGATAAGCTTCCAGCCTTCTTCGGCAAATCGATTACTGCAGGCAAGGCCGAAACCGGCTGTTGCGCCGGTAATCAGGATAGTTTTTCGCATAACAGCCACCAGGAAAAGAGAAAAATTACAAGAGATTCAAGATCGAAAGAAAGCAGGTTTTTCTGGAAAAAACAACATTTTTCAAGCACAGGATGGAAATTTGGCTCTTGATGATTATAATAATTTCCATCTTCGTTTGATACCTCGATATGATTGGCCTGAATTTTCCATGGCCCGTATCTGATAACCTTGGAGCGCAAAGGAGTCGCGTATGTTGAAAAAAAAGATGCAGAAGGCCCTCAACGAACAGATCAACGCCGAGATGTATTCGGCCTATTTGTATCTGTCCATGGAATCTTATTTTCAGTCCATCAGTCTGGGGGGATTTGCCACCTGGATGCGGGGGCAAGTCCAGGAAGAACTCCTGCACGGTATGAAATTTTACGATTTTGTCAATGAACGAGGTGGTCGTGTGACGCTTGAGTTGATTGACAAGCCGGAAACCAGTTGGAAAGGCCCTTTGGCTGCATTTAAGCATATCCTCAAACATGAACGGATGGTGACCGGCTTGATTAATGATCTGGTCGATCTTGCCGAGCAGGAAAAAGATCATGCTACCAGGATCTTTCTGCAGTGGTTTGTTACCGAGCAGGTCGAAGAAGAGGCGTCCGTCGGTGAAATTGTCGACAAGCTGGAACTGATTAAGGATAATTCTTCGGGTTTGTTCCTGCTTGATGCGGAAGTCGGCAAGCGTGCCTTTACCCTGCCTGGTGTCGGTGAGTAAACAGGATGTGTTAGCGGGCAGGATGATTCGTTTGCTCCATTTTTTCTTGTTAGACAGTGCCTGACCATGGGAATACGTGCCTTAAAAAAAGAAATATTTTCCCTGTTGTCCGGAAAGGACATTGAGCAGGCGTTGGCCGATATCGGTCGTTTTCCTGCCAAGCAGGTCATTAATGTTCTGTTTTCCGCCATATGCCGGGACGACGACCTGCTGCGCTGGCATGCAGTCAGCGCAATGGGGGTGATGGTGGCGCGTCTGGCCGGAGAAGAGATGGAAGAGGCCCGCATAATAATGCGCCGTCTGCTCTGGAGTCTGAATGACGAATCAGGGGGAATCGGCTGGGGAGCGCCCGAGTCCATGGCGGAAATCATGCATCAACATGCGGGCCTGGCCCGTGAATATATTCATATGTTGATTTCCTATGCTCGACCCGATGGCCCGGAACTGGAACAGGACGGCAACTATCTTGAACATGAAATTCTACAGCGGGGGGTGCTCTGGGGTTTTGACAGGTTGTGTGATCGGCGCAGGGACTTGCTGCTTGCCAAGGGGTTGGCGGAAGATATCCCGCCTTACCTGCATTCCGGTGATCATGTGGTGCGCGGCCTTGCACTCAAGGCAGGCCTCCGGCTTGGTGTCGTTTTTTCGCAGGAGACGCTGCAGCAGCTTATGGCGGATGAGTCGGTTATTCCCTGGTATCATGAAGGAGAATTCCTGAGCTTTACAATCAGCTCTCTTGTCATTACGGCCCTTGGAGAGAAGCGGTGAAGGCAAAAGAATTGTTTGCCCAGGTCGCCTTTCTGCAGTTTGAGATAGCAGCAGAAGATCCGGCGGCTAATCTTGCCACCGTGCAACGACTGCTTGTAGAGTGTCAACCGTCAAAAGGGAGCCTGGTTGTGCTGCCGGAATTGTGGGCAACCGGTTTTGCGGTCAACGATTACACGGCAATGGCGGCAGCCACCCCGGAAATACTTGAGAAGCTCGAGGCCATTTGTGCCGGGTCGGGGCTGGTTGTTGCAGGTTCCCTGCTGGAATCAGCTGCCGGTGGTCAAAGGGACAAGCTCTATAACACCATGTTTGTTGTGGCCGGCAATGGTGTGCTTGGCCGGTATCGCAAGCAGCATCTGTTTCCCCTGTGGCGGGAAGAAGAGATTTTGTCAGCCGGAAATCGACCGGCGCCGATTGCGACTCCTGCGGCCGATCTCGGGCCCCTGATCTGTTATGATCTCAGGTTCGGTGATCTTGCTCGTCACCATGCAGCCTTTGGCGTGCCCCTGTTGGTTGTGTCGGCGCAATGGCCGGAGAGCCGGCTTGACCACTGGCGCATATTGCTTCGGGCCAGGGCAATAGAGAATCAGGTTTTTGTGGTGGCCTGCAACAGTTGCGGTAGTGCAGGAAAAACAATCCTTGCCGGTCATTCCATGGTGATTGCTCCTGACGGTCGGATTCTTGCAGAAGCCGGAAATGGAGAAGAAGGGTTGTGTGTTCCACTTGATCCGACTGAACTGCTGGAGCTGCGTCATCGTTTCTGCAGTGTTGGGGAGCGACCCTGGCTGCATCCGGATAGTGATAAAATATGTACTCTTGCCGCTCTGAGCGAGAAGGTGCGTAAGATTCGCAGGCAGGGTAGTCGGGTGGTCTTTACCAACGGCTGCTTTGACCTGCTGCACAGTGGTCATGTCAGTTATCTTGAGCATGCCCGCCGTGCCGGGGATTTTTTGATTGTCGGCGTGAATTCAGATCGTTCCGTCAGGGCGCTGAAGGGTGCCGGTCGACCGGTCAACAGTGAGCAGGACCGGCAAAGAGTGCTTGCCGCTCTGGGTTGCGTGGACTTTGTCGTTCTTTTTGATGAGGATACACCGCATCGGTTAATAACAACGCTTATGCCCGATGTCCTCGTTAAGGGTGCGGACTGGCCCGAGGATGAGATAGTGGGGGCTGCGGAAGTAAAGGCAGCAGGAGGCAGGGTTGTACGGGTGGGTTTTGAACACCAGTGTTCAACAACTGCCATTATCGAGAAAATTCAACAATAATGTACACCAATCCCGGAAGGGGTTGTTGTACTGGAAAAGGGAAAGTCTATGACAACGATTAAGGTTCAAGGAATGAAGTGTCAACACTGCGTGGATAATGCTCGAAAAGCCATGGAAGAAATTGACGGCATCAGGAAGATCGCGGTTGATCTGGATGCGGGCGAGATAGCCTATGAGGGAAATGCTCCTATAGAGGTTATCAGGGCGGCAATTGAAGGCAAGGGCTATCGGGTTGTGGAGTGAGGAAAGCGTTCAAGCGTTCAAACGATTAAACGTTTGAACGCTTAATTTTTAACGCAGGAGTGACTCAAGTGCAGCCACAAACAGTGAAAGAAAAAATTACCGAGGTTGTCCTGTCGTTGCCGGAAGATGCTTCCTACGATGATATCATGAGGGAACTGGCCTTTGAAAGAATGATTGACCGTGGTATGGAAGATGTCCGAAGCGGTCGGGTGATCTCAAATGATGAAATGGCCGGTCGGATCAGAGCATGGCGGAAATAAGATGGTCACATGAAGCCGCACAATGGATAAAGGAAATTTACGAATACATTGCGCAAGACAATCCTACCGCTGCCGGGAAAGTCATTTCCGGCATCTATGAGAAATCTCAACTCCTGAGTGATTTTCCTGAAATCGGCTATAAGTACCGTGAAGAGCCGGAAGGTGAGGTTCGTATTCTCTTATATGGCCATTACCGGATT
>WGCP01000152.1 GCA_015493715.1 Desulfobulbaceae bacterium | reverse complement strand
TTGACACTGCAACATATCTTCAGCCGATCCTCAATCATGAAATCCTCGACGTAGCCCTGCTACGCCTGCGGTTTCATTCAATCAGATCGACTAAATCTATATCACATTGTCCACTCATCTCTACGAAGTTATTTTTGACCGAACCCTTAGTGTAAGAATTTGGTAAGTATGCGAGGGATAGGTCTTTTTCATTTGATTTTTTCATTACCGTCACCTTTAATAGCAGTAACAACTAGAGATGGGTGGTTATCCGGTCGACCTGATATCGAGCATTTCTTTTCTGTAGAGTCGGGAAACGAAGAGAGGGGCGACACTTACAATGAAGTATAAAAATTTAAAATTTTTAAATATTTTTCCGGAGTACAGCCAATGACAAAAATTAGAAACAAATTACTCTTTGCATTTATCCTTGTGTCTCTTATCCCATTAGTCGTGTTGGGGGGATATGCGTTGACCAATATCAGTCAATCACTTCGCTCCATTAATACCAGTAAACTCAATGACAAGGTTTCTCTCATTTCTTTCGGGATTGAGGATTTCTTGAAGAATGTCAGCGATGATCTGTTTTATATCCGTGATTCCGTGCCATTGCAGACAATGATCAGTGATATGGCAACCATGGACACCGAACATTTTGAGAGAGCGCGGAAAAACCTGGAACAGGATTTCCTCGCCTTTTCCAAGCATAAAAAAATCTATTACCAGGTGCGCTTTCTCAATGCCGACGGCATGGAAGTGGTTCGGGTTGATAGAAAAGGAAGAAAAAGCTTTGTTGTTGACAGAACTCATTTACAGAGCAAGAAAAACAGATATTATTTTGCCGATACGGCAAAACTTGCCGATGGTAAGTTGATGATCTCGCCGCTTGATCTCAACCGGGAACACGGCAAGGTAGAAAAGCCCTTGCGGCCGGTTATCAGGTATGGAACCCCCGTGTATGCCCGAAATGGCCAACTGCGCGGAATTGTGCTGTTTAATGTGACGGCGGATAAGTTTCTTGATCTTGTACGCAAAAAGAATACGGGACATGAAAAGGTACTTTTTGTTGACGGCAAGGGTTTTTATTACTCGAATCCTGATCCGGCAAAAGAATGGGGTGCCAAAACGGATCTTGCCACAGGGGAAAGTTTTTCTCACGATTACTCGGCAATATCCGATAAGATCATTGGCTCGCATACCCCCCTGGTTGTCGAGCAGGAGAAATATCTGGTTGCAGGGGGTCCCGTCTTTCTTGACAAGGGACATACCAGATTGCTTGGCGATATCGTTGATGTGGTGCCGACAAGCGTCGTGTTTAAGTCCGTTGTTAATTTTCGCAATATCTTCCTGGTAATCAGCGCAGCGGTTTTTCTGGCTACCCTTTTTCTGGCTATCAGTCTGGCAAAATCAATCACTGATCCCATTGTTTATCTGACGAAAGTGACCCATGATATGAGCAAGGGCAAACTTGCTTCCGCTGTTGTCGTTTCCAGTAAGGACGAGACAAGGCTTCTTGCCGAATCGATTGAGCGACTGAGGAAATCCATGATCATCCTGCTTAAACGGGTGCGGAAAAAATAATCGAATTATTGAAGCAGTCGTCAATAAAACTACTCTCCCGGAGAACCGGTTTTCTTGCTGTTCTCTGGGAGAATTTTTGTCCCATCTTATGACCGAATTTTACATGATTGAGCATTTATATTTTTCATTGGTCGTCTTCGGTTTTGATCCCGCACTTCGGTGTTTTTCTACCGTCGGGCAGAAGACAATCAAAAGAGAATGGCGCAGATTTCGGGCTTGTCCCGTCTAATGGGGGTGAGCTATGAATTCCGGGAATAATAATGATCTGGAATTTTGGGAAATCCAGGTATCTCTTGCCCGAGCTGCGGCCAAACTGCCGTCTCCGTCGCTGGCGAAATTCCACTATGAGATCCTTGAGGAAATAGGGAAACCGCCGGGCCTGGACCTGATTGACTATTTTGTCCAGCTAACGGAGATTGCTGATGAGGAAGTGGAGGAATATTTTCGTTTCATCGGCAAAACAAAAGATGGTCGGAAAAAAGAGGAAAACAGCGATCCGAAAAAGGAGCTGGCAAAAAGATGTGCCGGCGGGGATTCTCCCAGTGTCTTGAAATTTCGGCAGGCATTTGTTGAGGAGTTTAATGAGCCGCCGCCGGAAGAGTTGATTGGTTATTTTTTACAGACGGTTCAGGGAGCTGCGACGGGAAGAGCAAAAAGCAGTGACAGGCAGGCCCATCTGAATCTGGCGGAAACCATTGCTCGTAAACCACACCCCACCGTCACGACCTTGCGTGCCGAGTTTAAGGAGCGGTTCGGTATCCTGCCTTCTCCTGAGATCACCCAGCATTTTCTCGGGAAAATACGACAATATAGTCAGGTGAAAGATCTTCCTGATGATGAATACGAATCCAAGGTGAACTTTGCCAAAACCGTTGCCGGTGGGCTTGTGTCAACAATACTGCAGTTTCGCAAAACCTTTGAAAAGGCCTATGGTGAGTCTCCTGACGCGGAGATCACCGAGATATTTATCCGTCACCTGTCACGAAAAAAGACAACCTCAGGGGAAAACTAACATCAAAACTAAGGCGGGTTTCACCCGCAACCAAAGCCCGTAGGAGCGGCTTCAGCCGCGAAATTTTCATGGTTATCCTGGTAATTAAAGGAGCTATTCGCGGATAAATTCGCTCCTACAGCAACAGCACCAGTAATAAATATGTTGCACGCGAAAAATAACGAGTCAATTTGCTAAAATAATTACTTTTTCAGTTTATAATTTTCTCGGAGTCTGCGCTTACCTGTTTTTTATGGACAGGAATTCAGGAGTAAGACACATCTTTTGCGCCCGGTTTACCATGCAGGTCGATTGTGTCAGGCTGCGGCGGCAAATGGTTTCTGATTCGCCTGTTATGGCCGAAATACAGAAAATGATAATTATGCCGGATGCAGTGAGGGCAAATCCCGCCTTGCCCGCCTTGGAGAATTAGAGAAAACTGGGTATCCGCTTAACTCCAGTATATACAACATATAGCGTTAGCCAAAATTTTTTCAAACTAAAATTTATTGTTGTGATATCGAACATATGAGCTACAGATCAGCAGAGAGTTTTTACCTGTCTAAGCCCTAAAACTATAGCAAAGAGGGCAACCAAACCCCAGAGGCGAAAATTGCAGGGCTATATAATTGCTATAATTTTAATTGGTTGTACAAGTATCGTCATAAATTGCTTAAAATTTGTAGGTAATCCCCTCGTGCCACAAAAAGCCTTCTATGTATTACATAGCAGACATACCACATATTGTGGTTACTGGAGGCAAGCGGATACCCAGTTAGAGAAATTGTTTCGCCCAAGCGGCAAAGTCTTCCTTCTCGTCGTCATCAAGCATCACTTTTATCTCATCAAAAAGCGGGCCAACCTCACTTTGAGCCAAGGATTCCGGTTCAGAACCGATTTTTTCAAAGGCATCTTCCACCAGGATAGCACCGGCAGGGCCGACAAGGTTGGTGAGTTCCTCGTCAAGAGACTCAAGAAGTGCTTCCCGATCCTGTTGAGGCAGGATGTCTTTCTTTTCCGTTACCTGTTCTGCAACGCCTGCCATGATGAGTCTACAGGTATGCGTCAAGACCGCCAGCTCAGATTTTCCGGCCTGGCCGAGAACCTCCTCAATGGTTCGTTTGCCGTCAAAAAGCAGGGCTATTTTCAGGTCTTCGGCACTGAGTTTTTTCGCCTTGTTCAGTCTGTCGGCGTCGATCTTGAATACTGCCTGATCATTACTGATTTTTTTCTGGATTATGGCTATATTTTTTGAGGATTTTTCAAGGAAGGAGAGAAAATCGTTGGTGTCGATATCAGGATCTGGGCTATATCCGCCTTGATCGTCTTCATCAAAACTGGTGGAAATATTGACCCAGCGTGCACAGGTGGCGGCGGCCTTCTTTCCCTGCAGATGGAGAGTCTCCACCTGCTCAATAATCCCTTCCTGAACAAGTAGACGCGCAGAATCATTATACTTGTGCGTTATGTGCAGGATTCCACTCTTTCCTTCAAAGACCAATGGTTTCACGATGGGCAGAAGAGGCTGATACATAAACGGTTCCTCAAAAAATGCGTTTTTATAAAAAAAATATATATGGCGAGCATGGAAAAGTCATCGCTCGTCGATTTTTTTGTTTTTGTTTTTGTTTGCAGGGCAAGGGGGCAAAGGTCAGACAAACTTTTACACAAAAGTATTGTATGCCATGGGTAAGGGAAAAATCAAAGAAAAAATCAACCCTTACCCAAAACTTTCTCTGCCGGATAAACCAGCATGGCTGGGCCGGATTTTTAAACATTACAGCCACAACCCGATAAGCGTAGACTTCGGCAATAAAAATAGCCTCGAGTAGCAACATTTCGTGGGCTATTGTGGGATAAGAAAGGGAATTTGCTCGCCGTGTTGTTAGGGCTCCGGAAAAAATGATTGTCCCATTCCGTGCCTTGCTCCTGAATTCCTGTCATAAAAAACAAGAAATTTTTCAGGCACAGTGTAGGAGCCCGCCCCTGCGGGCGATATCCGTTCATTACATATGGCAGGTTATGATCGCCCGCAGGGGCGGGCTCCTACTTCTGGGTTGCGGGTAAAATCCGCCTTAGTCTTTTTCTGCCGCTTCTGCGTTGTGAAAAAAAACTTACATATTAATAGCAATATGCGCCCGCCTCTTCTCACGCCTTGAATCTGAAGCAAATTTCGGCGCATTACGGGATAATTATTTTTTTCCGTGACCCTTATCCGACGCACCAGGTATAGGCATTGCTGAACATCCGCATCCACGGTGATACCGTCAGGTTTTGCATTTCCCTCGGCAGCCAGTGACATTGCCAGGGTAGAAAGGCCCGTTCGGGATGGGGCATCATGGCCAGGTGGCGACCGTCCGGAGAGCAGAGACCGGCAAGTCCGCCTGTTGATCCATTGGGATTAAAGGGATAGCTCTCCGTCGGCGCTCCTTCGTCATCAACATAG
>WGCP01000151.1 GCA_015493715.1 Desulfobulbaceae bacterium | reverse complement strand
TGATTTGAGACCCGCAAACAAAGACAAAGTCCGCAGAATCGAAGGCTCCATTTCCCTTCCTTTGGAGCAGCTTGCAGACAGGATCGGGGATATTCCCAATGAGGCGCCGGTGGTTGTCTATGGAAACCACCTCGGAGATAGCCTGTTGGCCCTTAAAATACTTAGATCAGCAGGCTTTTCCAGGGCAGCGATGGTTGAAGGAAATTTTCGAGGATGGATACAGCGGGAAAACAGGGTCGTCAGTGGTCCGGTTCAAACAGCAATTACATGGGTGCGTCCCCGGCTACAAGGTGAGGTATCCGCCTCCAGATTCGTGGCCGCCGAACACAACAAAATCAGGGCGGTTATCCTTGATGTGCGAACCGATAAGGAACTCAGCACCCTTGGTCGACTGACAAACAGTGTTCATATCCCCCTGTCCTCTTTGTCCAGACGCATGGATGAGCTGGACAAAAAACGAATAATTTACTGCGCGGCCGGTCCCAGAGCCGAACTGGCCGGCCGTGTGCTGCGTAAAAAGGGATACAATGCATTCTTTCTTGCAACCGAGCTTCAGTGTGATGGGAAAAAATGTTGGGCCAAGAAGGGACTTTGACCAAGAACGACACAATCAGGCGGCTTCATCGCCGGCAAGGCAGCAAGTAAAAATTAGTTGTACAATTATGCGCTCATATTTGGGTCAGATTTTGTCGATCTGATTGAACAAAACCGCAAGCGTAGCAGGCTACGTTGAGGACTTTGTGATTGAAGATCGGCAAAATATGGCCTGAAGATGAGATGCAAAATGGATAAGTTATTTTTACTTGTTGCCTAACGCCGATCATTCTACAAGATTCGCGCAGTCTGCAAGTAAAGCGGCCATTTCTTCCTTTTCCCTGAGGGCGCAGTCAACAGACCCTTCCCTTGCAGCAGTTTCCATCTCCAGGGCCAGCAACCGGACGCCTTCGATGCCGAGACTTGCCGCCGCGCCCTTAATACTGTGCGCCGCCGAAACAATACCCTGGGCATCGCCGGAGTCGGCCGCCCGGCAAAGCTGCTCAAAATCCTGAGAAGAAGAATCCTTAAACAGGAGCAGCAACTCCTCCAGGAGTTCTTCGTCCCCGGCGGTCTGCTCAAGGGCGAATTCACGATTCCACAACAATGTACTCATATTCTCTCCTCAGGTTCACCATCAAAGGATATTTTGTAAGCCGTCACAGGCACCCCGCCTTTGCGCGGTCATGCCTGCCCGTATAGAGGGGCTATAACGACCAGGCATGCTTGCGCAAATACGGGACACCTGTGCCAGCTTACATTTTCCAGATAAATGAATCCACACAGCAACATAGCCTGTGATCAATTATGATATTTTTTTTCCTTCCCGCTTCATCTCTTGTACAGCCTCCTTCACTCCGGCAAAGGCTAATCGCCCCTCACGAAGACAGGTAAGTGTACCTTCCAGACAGCTCACCACCGTGGATGCGCAAATACCGGCAGTCCGTCCGCCATTCAGAATCATATCAAGCTCAGCCCCAAGACAGCCGGCAACCCCTTGGGCGGTATCCTGGGGAACCTGGCCGGAGATATTGGCACTGGTCGCCGTTATCGCCCCCCCAAAGGCTTCTGCAAGCCCGGCGGCTACCGGGTGAGAAGAATATCGAACAGCTACGGTACCCGTTCCGGCGATCAGGCATGCCGGGACATGCGGGTGAGCTGGAAAAACCAAGGTCAAAGGTCCCGGCCAGAATTTTTCCATCAACACCTGGTAGCAGGATGGTACATCCCGCACCAGTTGAGCAAGCTGTGCGTGAGAGGAAATAAGGGTTGGCAGAGGTTTGGATTTCTCGCGCCGTTTAACGGCAAACAACCGGCCAACGGCCTCCCTGTTAAACGGATCTGCGGCCAGCCCGTACCAGCTTTCCGTGGGATAGGCAACCAGTCCTCCCCTTTTGAGCAGGAGAACCGCCTGTTCCATATCACCTGCCGTGACGATGATGACTACTCTCTCCGGTCAAGTTCTCTATTCTTCTCTTTTACCTGTTCTATCATGAACAGACGATGTTGTTCAAGGGCCGCCGCTATCTTTGCATCTTTCAGGGCAAGAATTCTTGCGGCAAGGACTGCGCCGTTTTTAGCACCTGCACTTCCGATTCCCATGGTGGCCACGGGAATTCCCGGCGGCATCTGTATCGTTGACAACAGGGCGTCAAGACCATTTAACGAGGAGGCGTCAAGAGGAACGCCGATAACCGGAAGCTGCGTATGGGCGGCAACTACACCGGCAAGATGGGCCGACATACCGGCCCCGGCTATAATAACCTCTATGCCGCGTTTCGAAGCGGTGTCGGCATATTCGGCAGCCAGTTCCGGAGTTCTATGCGCTGATAAAATACGAAGTTCGTACTTAACTGAAACTGATTGCAGAAAAGCGGCCGCTTTTTCCATAACAGGTAGATCGGAATCACTACCCATGATAATGCCCACCTTGGGACCATTGTCACCATTTCGACGTTTGAGGGCCCGGTAGCCGATATCACGACGAAAATAGCAGCCCGGCCAATGAATGACATCAACCGCCTTATATGCCTGGGCTATGGCTTTTTCTATGGTGGGACCAATTGCTGTTACCCCCAGGACTCGCCCGCCGGCCGTTACGGTTCGACGATCTTTAATCGCTGTTCCGGCATGAAAAACAACGACATCCTTGATTCGAGCAGCCTTCATCAGGCCGCAAATGGGCTTGCCGGTCGTATAGCTTCCCGGATATCCCTCCGACGCCATAACCACACAGACGGCGGGGCGTGGATCGACTTCCAGTTCCATCTGATCCAGGCGGGAATCTATAACCGCCTCCATCACTTCGACCAAATCCGACTTCATCCTCATGAGCAGAGGCTGACACTCGGGATCACCGAAGCGGCAATTAAATTCCAGGACGTTTAAGCGATCGCCATCTATCATTAACCCGGCATAGAGCATACCTTTATATGGTCTGCCTTCAGCCTCCATGCCGCGAATAGTCGGCAGCATGACCTCATTAATTGCCCGCATGGCCAGGGCATCCGTCAATACCGGGGCCGGTGAATAGGCGCCCATACCACCGGTATTGGGCCCACGATCACCCTCAAACACCGCCTTATGATCCTGAGATGAGGGAAGAGGCATAACCGTCTTACCGTCTGTAAAGGCGATAAATGAGGCTTCTTCACCACAGAGAAACTCTTCCACCACTACCCGGCTTCCGGCATCGCCAAAGGCCTTCTCCTTGATAATCAAATCAATGGCCTTTTTCGCCTCCGACTTGGTAGCAGCCACGATAACACCTTTGCCGGCGGCAAGACCGTCGGCCTTGACAACACAGGGAGTGCCGATCTTCTCCACATATTTTTTTGCAGCTCCGGCCTTGGTAAAGACCTTATAGGCTGCACTGGGAATAGAATATTTTTTAAGAAAATCCTTGGTAAAAACCTTACTGCCCTCAAGGATTGCGCCCCGGGCGGAAGGGCCGAAAATACGCAGGCCATTTTCCTCAAAAGTATCGACAATGCCGAGAGTAAGAGGGTCTTCCGGGCCGACAACGGTGAGATCAATCCCTTTTCCCACGGCAAACTCGAGCAGCCCGTCAATATCATTGCTGTCGATATTGACACAGGTTGCCAGTTTTCGAATGCCGGCGTTTCCGGGAGCGCAGTAGATCTTTTTTACTTTTTTTGATTGTTTAAGCTTCCAAACAAGAGCGTGTTCACGCCCTCCCGAGCCGATCACTAAAACCTTCATCCACATCTCCTCATTATTCAGACTACATTGACCGGATTATTCGTAATCGTTCACCAGCACCTCACGGAGTCTACGCTTACCTCTTCGTCCATTTTTGTCTTCTCGAATAGCACGAATATTCTTTAAAGTCAAAAATGATGAACTGTAGAGTAGAGCGCTACTAAAGGATTCTCCTGGATCTTACCAGACGCCTTGCCGCACGCGGCTACTACGTGCCCAGGAAGCTCTCCTGTCATAGCGCCCCCTCGTCAAACCGGACATGCGGTTTTCCCGCATCCGGCTTTCC
>WGCP01000150.1 GCA_015493715.1 Desulfobulbaceae bacterium | reverse complement strand
TTTACCGACATAGATCCCTTTATCCTCTCGCTGCTGACTGGAAAATACGCAATAGGTCATCAGGAAATATTTTCAGCAATTCTTATTTCCGCCGGCAGCAACAATATCCTTAAGGCCGCCTATGCGCTCTGGTTCGGCGGCTGGAACAAAACCAGACAGGCCTTTATCTGGTTGACTGTACTTGGGGCCGGAACAATCGCCTTCGGCCTTGCCGGCCCCTTTGTATGATTCGACGGTCTTGTTCAATAAATATGAAGCCTGGTGCATAATTCAACTTTTCCAGCAGCGGTACAATACATGACAAAAGACATATCGACAGTACAAGCAAAACAACCGGACAGGAACACTCTTGCCCTTGACCGAACCATTCTTGCCAATGAACGCACCTACGCGGCATGGATTCGAACCGGATTTGCCTCTCTTGCCACCGGTCTCGGCGTGGAACGATTTATGCTCAACACCATCCCTCTCTGGAGTATTCATTCCATAGCAACACTGCTCCTTCTTTTCAGTGCCGCCTCTTTTCTTCTCGCCGGCTGGCGATATCATCACCTGCGAATTAAACTGGAGAATATCGATGTCGATATGGTTCCCATGCCGGTGATACGCATGATCAGCCTGACTCTTGCCGCCTGCGCTTTTATAGCGATTGTGGTCTTATTGAAAATCGCCGGCTGATCATTCGCACAATTCAACAGCAGAGACATGGCCGGGCTACCTGATTTATAAGGAAGGGTTGCCCGGAGCCGCCACCTGTCCGCCTCCTCCTCTATCCCGGCACTGCTTCACTTTTCAGATGAAAAATTTCCTTTTCCATGAGGTTGATTTGTAGGAATTGATGCTTATTTTGTGCATATGATGATAACTTGCTTTTAAAAATCACCATAACAGACGAATAATTCATCAAAATTACACATCCCGTCCTTATATATGCGTTCTATGGCGTATCAACGCGGACCCAGGAGGAGACATCATGCAGAAGCAACTTGAAACAAAACTCAATAGAGCGCTCATGGATGAATACCATGCACGAAATACCTATCGAAAAATCATTGACACCTTTGGGTCGGTCCGTCCCTTTTCCAACATTGTTGAGGCGGAACAGGCGCACATCAACTTCCTTCTCCCACTGTATGAAAAATATTCCATCCCGGTGCCCCCGGAACCATCTCCCCCTGAAACCGTACCGCCAACAAGCATGAAGGAAGCCTGCAGAATTGCGGTCCAGGCGGAAGAAGAAAATATTTCCCTTTATGATGATCTGCTTGAAGGCACGAAAGAATCAGATGTTATAGAGGTTTTTCGACAGTTGCAGGCCGCTTCCAGAGACCATCATCTACCGGCATTTCGCCGTTGCCTGGAACGGGAAACAAACCGGACAAATCCCGGCTGCGGTGGAAACGGACAGGGGCGAGCCGGAAGAAGAGGCAAGGGAAGAGGACAGTGCAGAGGCCAAGAGTATCGATTTAATTAAGAAGGCCACCTTAAACCAGGTACCCCTCTTTATATATGAATGAACCGGACTCCTGCTCGATTTTTACTCATCGACATCAAGGAAAAATTATACAATCACATAAAGAAAAGAATCAACGGAAACAATCCGGGCAACGACCTGCTTTTCGCGCTGTTTTGCAGAAAAGCGCTCTTGCCTTCCTGGCCATGGCTCCACTACTGCTCGGAGTTATCGGCATGGTCGGTCTTTTTCAGGTCATAGTGACACCAAAAATGCTCGCCTCCCTGCTCCGTGGAAACTCCCTGCTTGTTGATACCCTTCTCGGAACTCTCACAGGTTCAATAGCAGCCGGAAACCCGATTGTCAGTTACTTGCTTGGAGGAGAGCTGCTTGATAACGGCATATCACTATATGCCGTAACAGCCTTTGTCCTCTCCTGGGTGACCTTGGGATTTGTCCAGCTTCCGGCGGAGTTGGAGGTGTTCGGAGGCAAGTTCACCCTGTATCGTAACATGCTGTCCTTTATTTTTACCATGTTCATTGCCGTGCTGACCACGCTGACTCTGCAAGTGCTATCATGAAAAAACAGCAGAATAAGCCCTTTGCCTTTCGCGGCAAATACTTTTTTCTTTCCGTCTGCATTCTCTATGGTATGCTTTTTCTTTTCAACCGTGAATCCGCTCAACCGGCTCTCCTGAAAAGTGTTCATATTCTGGTGAGAATCCTGCCTATATTTGTGGTCGTGATCCTGTTTACGGCCCTGCTGAATTATTTTTTACAACCCAGACAAATTGCCGGGTATCTTGGTCGGGACAGCAGCTACGCAGGATGGCTATGGGCGCTGGCAGGCGGCATAATCAGCCATGGACCAATGTATGCGTGGTATCCACTGCTTGAGGACTTGCGCAGCCAGGGAATGAGGGATGAATTACTAGTATAAAGTTTCAATAAAATATTTACATCAAGTGCAATTTCGGCTACCTTTCAAAAAAACGTGGAGGTAGCCATGGCACGAAAAACCAAACGAGCAAAGCTGTTACTGACAGAAGAGCAACGGTCCCGCCTGGAACAGTTAAGCAATTCGCGAAAAGCTCCGCTCCGCGAAGTACAGCGAGCCAAAATACTTTTGCATTATTCGGATCAGGTTCCTATCTCCCGAATACAGCAATTGGTTAACGTGAGCAGGCCAACCATCTACAAATGTATCGACAAAGCATTGGCCGCCGGTGTGGATGCGGGGCTCAAGGATTATTACCACAGGCCGTTTGAGCCGACAATCGATGATGCTGCAAAGGCATGGGTGATCAATCTTGCCTGTACAAGACCCAAAGACCATGGCCTTGCCGCTGAACTATGGTCCTACAGGGCACTTGCCGAATATACCCGGCAGCATGCACCGGATGCCGGTCATCCCTGCCTGGCTAAAGCGGTTAAGGCTACCATTTGGAGAATACTCTCAGCAAATGAGATACAGCCCCATAAGATCAAATATTACCTTGAGCGTCGCGATCCTGATTTTGAACGAAAGATGCAGGAGGTACTCATGGTATACCAGGAGGTGAACCTGCAAAACGATTCAAGGCCCAGCAGTGATATTCATCCCAGCGTGATCACGGTGTCTGTAGACGAAAAGCCGGGCGTTCAAGCGATCGATACTGTTGCCCCCGATCTGCCACCCAAGCCGGGGCGGCATAAAAGTATCGGACGGGATTATGAATACAAACGACTTGGAACAGTCTCAATCCTGGCTGCCCTGGACCTGCATGACGGAAAAATTATAGCGCAGGTACATGATCGTCATCGTAGCCGCGAATTTATTGAACTGCTCAAGGAGCTGGATGACTACTATCCCAAAGGGAGTACCATTCGCCTTGTGCTGGATAATCACTCCGCACATGTTTCCAAGGAGACGATGAAATTTTTAAAATCTCGGCCAGGACGTTTTGTTTATGTTCATACCCCCAAGCATGGCTCATGGTTGAATTTGATCGAAACAGCATTTTCCAAAATGGCACGCACTTTCCTACGGCATATACGTGTATCCAGCAAAGAGGAACTCAAGGAGCGCATCTTGAAGGGCATCGCCGAAATTAACGCGTCTCCCGTCGTGTACCGCTGGAAAAATTTCGACCTTAGTTCTGTGTGATTTGTAAATATTTTAACGAATCGCAATACTAGTATGTATCGTTCGTGACCAAGGGCGTGAGTGGCTCACAGCCCTTGATGCTTGGGCGGCGCAAAGCAATATACTTCTTCCAATTTTGCTTTCAGTTGTAGCGGCAATTGTTTTTTGGTTGGTATTCTCATACCTGCCAGAGCATAAGCGCCGTAAGAAGCTAAGGCCAATCGTAGAGCTTGCGCTATTTGACGCATACAAGCAGTTGTTCACACTGTTTGACTTGGTGATGCGTCATAGCGCCAATAGTCCGTCTTTCTTCCAACCAAAAATTCGTGCAGGCAACCTTTCTGAAGATGACATCCAGCTTGGACTTCAAAACAAGTGCCTTAACGAGTCTTACTTATACGATCCCCGTGTGAAGGATGCTCTCCTTGTTGTGGGGGAGGAAATCCTAGATAGAACCTTAAACGTTGACGAACTGGCCAACAAGGTACTTAGCTTTCATACGTACGCCACCGCTGAAGAGCTTGTGCTGCTAGAGAAAATAAGGGAGAAAATTCGTGTGTATCACTTTGGCGAGCGCCACATAAAAAAGCCCTGTGGAGCCACCATCAATGGGCAAGTGCTCCGTCCGGTTGACCCATCAATCAGTTACCGCCGTCGCAACTTTTGCGAGCTCTATGAACTTTTCTGTCAGCTTCAAAAGCTAGTTTTAAATCATAGCCCACTAGACAGGGATCGCTTTATCTACAAGATGCAATGGCTATACTACTCGGGTCAGTACCATTTGTGCGTAAAGTTGATCCAATCTGAAGGAGATCGCTTTGAAAAGGACTCGACGCTTTATAGAAACTACTTGGCGTTGAGTGAGCGTGGAAGAGGCAGAATGAAGGCCTTCTACAAGATTATTGAGGACACCTATACATCTAGGCCATATGGTGGTTCGCTGGTGTCTTCGAGAAGCACATTTAAGGAGCTTCTTGGCGATAACAAGCTGATTGAGATTTTGGCGCAATTTCATTCCTCAGATGAAATTGCTGCTTTGAGGGAGTCCGTAAAGCAAGACAAGAAACATAAGGAAGCATTCGAGAATGCGAACCAAGTGTTGGCAAAATATTTTAGGGAACAAGCAGTCGGTACAAGTGCGGCCTAACGAATAAGGTTAGATTGTGTGAGCCGAAGCGAACCACAATCTGAACCGTTTGTTGGACAAGCCCGGTGATATAATAGAAAAGAGCTTTTTTACGGCAAGGCTGCCTGATCAGGCAGAGTCAGGAGCAGGGGTAAAATCCCTAGGAAATTCTGGGGACGGTATATATAATTACTTCTTCTCTCAAAAGAGCGTCATCGCCATTCTCGCAGCACCGCTTGCATTGCTCTATGCTCTTCATTGCTAAATATGCAATAATTGCCGACCGTATATCGCGGTGATGACCAGGGTGTACAGGATGAGAGCGTAATACCATCGACCGTTAAATTTAGGGGTTTTAATTGAGGCCACATTAAAAGCGGATAGAACCATAAGCAGGATATAGAGAAAAACAGAAAAAGCCGTTTGGCTGATTACTCCATTAAACAGAAACACAAAGACCAGGATGATAACATTGTTGTCCAATGCCAGCCCCATGTAGGTCGACTTTTCAACCAGGCCAAAGACATTGAAATAGCTGAGGCGAAGTACCCCGGTCGCCACAATAATAAAGGCTCCGGGTACGAACCAGGGACTGAAATGGCCGTAGCTTAACAGGATAATTGCCGGACAGATACTGAAGCTGACAATGTCGATCAGGGAATCGAGTTGGAAGCATTGCCCAATAGAGTAAAGTTGGATAAGATGGTAAAAATTCGTAAAACAGGGCGTCTTGATATAGCGTGAAGCAATCCACTACACAGACTTTCGGTTGGAGCAATAATGTCTTGCAAAACAAAAAACTGCTACTTTCGCAATAAACGATTTTTCTGTGGGAAACACCATCGTTACGGCAAAAGACTGTTTGTCCTCCTGCTTTTTGGAATTATTTTTTTCAATTTTGGTTTTTCCGGGCCCTGTGCCATGGCCGGTGAACCTGTCCTTGTGAAAAACATAGCGTGGCAGCAAAATGGTTCAGGCCTATGTTCCCGACCTGTTCAGGTGGAGGATAAAATTTTTTTCTGTGGCCGGTCGACTGATTATGGCGCTGAGCTTTGGAAGGTGGACAGCGACCTCAACGGTGCCGGCATGGTCAAGGACATCCGTACCGGTATAAATGATTCCAACCCTGGAAATCTGACAGCAAGCGATAATCTGCTTTTTTTCACTGTCTGGAATGGTCAAGCGGATCAAGAGCTATGGCGTTCCGATGGTACGGACGCAGGGACCATACGTCTTAAAACTGCTCCGGTTGATTATCTCATGGATGTAAATGGTACACTGTTTTTTACCTCTTACGATAACAATTTTCATCCGCAGCTATGGAAATCAGACGGTAGTGTCGTCGGGACAGTGTTGGTCAAAACTATCAGCAATCAAGGGAGTTTTTCGTCTTCTGATACTTTTCTTGATTTGCATGATATTTTGTTTTTTTCTGTTAATACAAAGACCCTTTGGATGTCGGACGGAACAGAGGCTGGAACAGTTATCATAAGAGACCATCAAAGCCAGAGAATTGCCCATAATCCCAAACATTTCACGATCAGTAACAACCTGTTGTTCTTCACTACGTTTGATTCTGAATATGGTAATGAATTATGGAAATCAGATGGCACAGCCGCAGGCACCGCCGTTATTGGTCAGATAAGTTCAGCGGCCCGGTCATTCACCGATTGTAATGGCATTTTGTTTTTTATTGCTACCGGAGAGAGTGATAACGGGCAACTTTGCGACGCACTATGGAAATACGATTCAATAACTTCAAGCTTGATACAAATTAAGACATTACACGACTGGGTATGGCCAACTCTGGCATATAAACTGGAACCTATGGCTGAAACACTCTATTTCATCGGGGCTAATAATGGAAATGCCCAACTGTGGAAATCTGATGGTACGAGCGAAGGGACAATTATTTATAAAGAAATTCAAGATGAAAACGCTGACGAACTGATTTCGGTAAACGGCTCTCTGTTTTTTACTACGTTTAATGCCGATAATATCCGAAAACTCCGGCTGTCCGATGGAACTTCTGATGGAACTGTTCTTCTGAAAAATCTCGGCCCAAAAGATTCTGTCTATTTTCCGAGAAATCATCTTGAGAAGGTGAATAATCTTCTTTTCTTCCTCTCCGATGATGGTGAACATGGCCGCGAATTATGGACCTCGGACGGATCTGTGGCGGGAACTGTTCTCGTCAAGGATATTTTCCCTGGCTCGGAAGGCTCTTTTCCAAATGATATGACAGTCATCAACAATATGCTCATGTTCAGCGCTGATAACAACAGCAATGGCAGAGAACTGTGGATGTCTGATGGCAGCCCAGGCAACACCGTAATGATCCAGGATGTCTGGAATGGAGATGCCGGTTCCTTTCCGGAAGCGCTGGCAAAGATGGGGAATACCCTTTATTTCAGCGCCGATGACGGTGTGCATGGTCGAGAGCTGTGGAAGACCAATGAACACGGAGCCGGGGCATCTCTTGTCAAAGATATCAATGCCGGAGACGGTGACGCAGACCCCGAAGATCTCGTCGTCATCAATAATACGCTGTTTTTTTCCGCTGAAGATGGACAGCATGGCAGGGAACTCTGGCGTAGTGATGGGACGGAAAATGGTACGGTTCTTGTCAAGGATCTCTATCTAGGTCAACAAGGTTCCACGCCTGAAGGCCTGACCAACAGCAGAGGATTACTATTCTTCTCGGCCCATGATGGTCTCACAGGGAGACGACTGTGGAAATCTGATGGGACTTCAGCGGGAACAACTATTGTCGAAAGCACGAGCCAATCCGGTCCATTTTCACCTGATTCTCTGATTAGTATCAATGGCACGTTGTTTTTTTCGGGCAACGATGAACAGTACAATAAAGAATTATGGAGTTCGGATGGCACTTTTGAAGGAACGGTTATGGTCAAGGATATTCGACCTGGAAATGATGGCTCATATCCCATCTATCTGACCAATGTCAACGGAACTTTATTTTTTTCGGCTGAAACGGACACCGGGCGGGGGATCTGGAAGTCTGATGGAAGTTTTTCCGGCACGAAGAAAGTTCTTGACGGGTCAACTTGGTTCATTCCAGTGGACAATACCTTGTTTTTTTTTCGAGGATACTCATTATGGAAACTAGACTGTTCACATGACGAAACGGTTTTACTCAAGACTTTTTCGCAGGATTCCCAACTTGATCATTTCACGAAATCCGGCAATCTCTTGTATTTCACCAATAATGACCAGCTTTGGCGTTCCGATGGTACAGTTGCCGGAACAATGGACATAACGCCGGGAGATCTCAATCATTATCAGAAAAACTTATTGAATATCCATGGGCGACTCTATTTCACGGAGCAAATAGATGGAAATCATTCCATTTTATGGAAGTCACAGGGTACAGGAAAGAGTACTGCCAAGGAATCGTGTGGAGTTTTTGAAGAACCGGATCCCCAGAATTTTTTTCTTGTAGATAAAACGCTATACTTCACCGCTAACGACCCAAAACATGGTAGGGAATTATGGAAATTCGAATGTTTTCAATTTGGTAAAAAATCTTTCTATGTTATCCCTCAAAAGAATGGGAAAAATACTGTTATCTGTTTGTAGTCATAACATGACCTCTCGGAAACCAATTTGTCTGTCTTTTGTCGCCGCCATATCATCGGGATGCTTGTGGCAACAACGGGACGGGGACATCGACCATGTTTTTTATCGTAACATCTTGATTTTTATGGTTTGTTGCACTGTTAAGGCATGTAGGTTTATCCTGAATTACTGTGTACACCACTCCCTTACCCAAAAGTCATCTCAAGTTTTTTGGCGGCCTTTTTCAGCTCGGTGCGGGCAACAGCAAAGTTCAGCCGAAACCAACCCTCACCGGCGGGACCATAGGCCAGTCCGTCACTAAGGCCAAGGCCTGCCGCATCTACCAGCTTTTTCCATATCGCATCATGGGCCAGGCCGGTTCCCCGGAAATCCAGCCAGGCAAGAAAGGTTGATTCCGGGAGCATCATGGAGAGCTGCCGCATCTGAGCGATTCTTCCGGCCAGAAAATCCCTGTTCCCCGCCAGGTAATGAATTAACGCCTTTTTATACTGTTGTCCCTCTTGAGAAAAAAGGGTCTGGATGGCGGTCTTGGCCAACAGATTGATATCACCGGTATGGGTTTTATCTGTTACCTTATGAAAACGTCTGCGCAACCGGTGGTCCGGGATGAGAACAAAGGATGGCTGCAGGCCGCTGCAATTAAAGGTCTTGCCGATGGAATGGGCCAGAATCGTCCACTTCTCCGCCCCGTCAATGGCTAGCATCGAGGTGTGCTTGTTGGGAGGATAGATAATATCGGAATGGATTTCATCGGCAAGGAGGAAGATCTCGTATTTTTGGCAGATGCGCACCAGCTCCGAGAGTTCTTCAACACTCCAGACCCGACCGCTGGGGTTCTGTGGATTGCAGAACAGCACCATTTTTATCTTTCCTGCCCGGCATGCCTGCTCAAAGGCGGCGAAGTTGATGGTATACCGTCCCTTGTCAAGGAGCAGGGGAATATTGATAAGCCTGCGTTTCCGGTTGAGAATGGAAGAATAGAACCGTTCATAGACCGGCGAAAAAAGCGCGACCCCCTCCCCTTCCCCGGTACAGGCGGAAATACCGTTGCACATGGTGGTGACCACGGACGGCGAAAACAGAATTTCCTCTGCG
>WGCP01000149.1 GCA_015493715.1 Desulfobulbaceae bacterium | reverse complement strand
TTGTTGTCCGGATGATAGGTGACGACCTCAAGCACCCCGTCCCGAACTTCAATGGGCAGAATGAGATGATTGATTGCAAAGGATTTGGGGATCGTCTTGGTGACGACATCCATATCCAGTTCCAGCGGATCAAGCTTCTTAAAAGGTATGTGCAGGGATCTGCCGACCGCTCGCATAATCATCTCTTCACTGAGGAAGATATCCTTTTTCCCTGGGGGCGTCATCTTCATGGCGACAACAATATCAACCAGATCGGGAAAACCTCGTTCGAGTTTATGCTGATCACCCTGGCGGCGACCACCGTAACGCTTTAATATTTTTTGACGCTGTTTTCCCTTGTGCAGGACAATAAACTGACGCTGCTCTTTACTGAGCAATCCCTGCCCAATCAGAATATCCAGCAGTTGTTCACTGTTGAGCAAACTCATGATTCTCCCGATAAGGAATAGAAATTAAATCTCTGTTCCTAATTTGAGGTGGTGCAGATGCCTGATCGTCGGGCATACCATGCCGACTGCATCTATTTTGCCACATTCCGGGCAACGAAAACAGGGATATTTGAACAAATTTCTATTTTCAGGGAAAATACAGCGCGGGAAAAGAGATGAAAAAAAGACGGCGGGTGTAAGCGATCACGGGGCGCACCTGCTACCAACGATCGGCAAGCCTTATGGAGCACCAGTACACTGCGCCTTGCCGCTTGTCCACATCAGGCACCCCCTCTGCGCCGCTTACAATTTTTCTTTTAGATTCAAGTCTGTTGCTTGCCCCGTGAGTAGTTACGGACGGGTACTTCAGTCCGCCCAGCCGTGGCTGCCGATCAGGTCGACAAAGCGCACCTGCTCGATGGGAGAAACGACTACCTCGCCGTTCTGCTTTGTGACCAACTGCAGCTCCTGTACATCACGCCCCCCCACCGGAATAACCATCCGACCGGGATCCGCCAGTTGCTCAAGCAGGGGCTGCGGAATTTCCGGACCGCCGGCAGTCACCAGAATACCGTCAAAGGGCGCCTCATCCGGCCAGCCGGTAGTGCCGTCATCAATCCGGGAAATAATGTTGAGATAATGGAGCCGGTCAAAAATCCTGCGGGCGCGGACCAGCAGGGAATCAATCCGTTCAATGGTATACACCCTGTCGCACACCCGGGACAGGACGGCTGCCTGATAGCCGGAACCGGTCCCTATCTCCAGTACTTTTCCCTTGCCTGCAAGCCCCAGCGCCTGGGTCATAAGGGCAACGATATAGGGCTGGGAAATGGTCTGGCCGCTGCCGATGGGCAGGGGATGATCGCCATAGGCCTTGTAGCCCATGGCATCATCGACAAAGGTATGCCGAGGTACCGTACGCATGGCGGCCAGGGTTCCGGCATCGACAATGCCCCGGGGGATCAACTGTTCTTCAACCATCCGCTCCCGGTTGATATCAAACTGATTCGTCCTCACCTGACGTCTTCCCAGGAAAAGTCATGCACCCAATCCTGGTCCGACTCGCTGAATGTGCGGAACTGGCAATCCGTCACCAGATTCCCATGCAGGGTGACGATGATCATTTCATATCCCTTGTTGCCGATCCAGGAACCCACCACGGGCATACCGGAAAACATTCCCTTCTGATCGGCATAATACACATACTCTTCCACACCTGGTGAAACGGTCCGTCGACCGCTGGGCTGCCCCAGGGTGGCAATCAGGGCCGTCTTCGTGGTTACCCCCGGTTGAATCATCGCGGCTTCGGCAGCCAGATGCTTGACAGGTTCTTTGGAGGAACAACCGCCCAACACGAACAACATGGAAAGAACCAACAGCAATGAACGCATAGTCATGCTCCATCAAAACGAGAATGAACCGCAGAGCGACCCACGTCTTTTTCCTTTCTTAACAACAAAAAAACGAGAATCAACACGGCCCGAATAAAAAAAAGGTTGTGTTCATATATCGTGAACACAACCTTTTTTCAAGATAAGAGTCGGTCTAAAACGACAGGCATGGTTAATCGCCTTCCGCAATCTGCTCTAGAATCCGATAATTCCGGCTGACCATTTCCTGGGAATCCACCAGCAGACCGGCCTGAATCATGGCATTGTCATAAATCTGCCGGGCAATATCGGCGGCAAACTCCGGTTTTTCCTCTTTAACGGCCGCAAGTTTCTTCATCAGGGGGCTGGCCGGATTAATTTCCAGCTCTTTTTTCCCCGCCATGGCCATTTCACCGCCCTGGGCTTGCATGATCCGCTCCATGGAAGATGTCATGTAACCATCTACATTGACGATCATGGCCGGACTGTCGACCAGACGGTCCGAGGCCTTGACCTCCTGGATCCGGTCGCCAAGGGTTTTCTTGAAAAACTCGCACAGACCGCTCACCGTCTCGTCGTCAAGCTTCTCCCCCTGCTGCTCAACCGGTTCACTCTCTTTGCTCTCTGTCTCCGGCAGGTGCAGGTCACCCCGATCCGCCGAAACCAGTTTCTTCTCTTCGTATTCGCCAAGATGATTGAGAACAAAATCATCGATGGGCTCAAGGGTGTAGAGAATCTCGATTCCCCGCTTTTTAAACATCTCTACATAAGGGCCGTTTTCAAGCGCCGACCGGCTGGGTCCATTAATAAAGTAAATGGAATCCTGGCCTTCCTGCATCCGCTCGATATAACCATCCAGCGAGGTCAACTCACCGGGTTTGGTCGCAGAAGATTCAAACCGGAGCAGCTTGCCCAGATCTTTTTGAAACTCAAAATCCGTTGTCACTCCTTCCTTGATGAAGATACCGAAAGTTTTCCAGAATTTTTCATATTTTTCCGAATCAATGGTGGCCTGCTGGGCCAGGAACTTGATAAAACGCTTGGTGAGTACCCGGCGGATCTTGGCGACCAGGGCATTGTCCTGCAGGGCCTGCCTGGAAATATTGAGCGGCAGATCTTCGGAATCCACCACCCCTTTAACAAATCGCAGCCATTCCGGAAGGATGTTTTCACTGTGTTGATCGATCAGTACCCGCTGACAGTACAGATTGACGCCCGACTGCATCCGCCCCATGCCCAGGGTCTCAAAATTTTCCTGCGGCACATAGAGAAGGGCATTGATGGCCAGCGGCGCATCAGCTGAAAAATGCAGCCGAAAAAGGGGTTCATCCACACCATTGGCGATAAACTTATAAAATTCCGTATACTCTTCATCGGTAATCTCGCTTTTGGACCTGGTCCAGATGGCCTGCACCGTATTGACGGTCTTGCCCTCAACCTTGACCGGAAAGGGAACAAAGGTCGAATACTGCTTGATTATACGCTCAATGGTAAACTTGGTCGCGTATTCATGGGCATCATCTTTCAGCTCAATGATAATTTTCGTGCCCCGATGCAATCCGTCACAGGGCTTGATCGAATAGGAACCGCCGCCGTCGGACTCCCATTCATGGCCCTCACTCCCATCCCAGGAACGGGTTTGAACCCGAACTTTTTTGGCCACCATGAAAACCGAATAAAATCCGACCCCGAACTGACCGATCAGATTGACATCCTTTTGCGCCGCTTCAGCCAGCTCTTCCAGAAAATTTCCGGATCCGGAATGGGCAATGGTGCCGAGATTGGTCTCCAGCTCTTCTTTTGTCATACCGATGCCGGTATCGGCAACGGTCAGGATATGTTTTTTATCATCACAGTCAATGGTGATTTCCAGGGGAACATGGGCATCAAATTCCGGTTTTTCCGTCAAACTGATATGACGATATTTTTCCAGGGCATCGGCTCCATTGGAGACCAGTTCCCGCACAAATATATCGCGCTCCGTGTAGAGCGAGTTAATTACAATATCAAGGACTTTTCTTGTCTCTGCCTGAAATTCTCTGGTTTCGACCTGTTCACTGCTCATGGCTCTCTTCCTCTTTTTTTATGATTAGCTGCGCAATTCTTGTCTATATCGCATGGTCCTGGTATGTTATGTACTTTATAAACCAGCTTTTATACAGGACCGTATTGTTCGGCCAATATAATTAAGCATGATTAACCGGCTGTCAAGAGGTGAGGCCGGTCCACCCGCTACGGGGGGACCGGCCGGTCGCCTGATTGTCAACCTTCAACACAAGCAAAAAGATAAATGGCATCCCCAAGTTACGACGTACTCATTATCGGAGCCGGTCTGTCGGGCCTGAGCGTCGCCCGATTTCTGCGTGATAAACGACCGGAAATCAGTCTCCTTGTCCTGGAAAAAAGCAACCTTCCCGGCGGCGCCATCCGCAGTCACAGTGAAGAGGGATATCTTGCCGAGATGGGCGCGCACGGCTTTCTCGACAACTGCCTGGAGAGCAGGGTCATTGTCCACCTGGCAGGGCTGACCGCTGAAATGGAAAAAGCTCCGCTGGCAAAATTTGTCCGTTATATCTGCCTGGACGGCACGCTGAACTCGATCCCGCAACAACCGGCCGCCATCATTCGGGCGCCGCTTATTTCCTGGCCGGCAAAACTGCGCATCCTTGCTGATTTATGGAAAAAACCAATGGACGGCGAGCCCTCGGTCGCCGACTGGATCACCTACCGGTTCGGCCGCGCCCTGCTCCCCTTTGCTGATGCCGTTTTCACCGGCACCTATGCAGGCGATACCAACCAACTGGCCATTGACGGGGTCATGCCCGGCGTGCGGGCCCTGGAACACGACACCGGATCGGTAATCAGAGGACTGTGGAAAAAGAGGAAACAGGCCCGGAAAAAAGGTGACGAAAAACACAAAGGATTACCGGCCATGACCAGTTTTCACGCCGGTATGGGACGGCTGGCACAGGGTCTGGCCTCGGCCCTTGAGGCCAACCGGGAGATCATGTACGGAACCACGGCCCGGGCAGTGGAAAAAACGGACAGCGGATGGCGGGTGCAGACCGGCCGCAACAGTTTTACCTGCCGACATCTGGTGGTGGCGCTGCCGGTCAACCAGGCGCTGCCGCTGTTAACCGATATCAGGGAGGCGGAAAACCCACCGCTTGCATCGGTTCCCGAGGCCCGCATTGCAACGGTTGCCCTGGGCTTTGACGATACGGCAAAAATCCCGTTCGGCTTTGGTTTCCTGGCCCCGGAATCGGAACAACGCTTTGCCCTGGGGGCGCTGTTTTCTTCGCACATGTTTCCCGGCAGGGCGCCGCTTGGCCATCAACTGGTCGAGGCGCTGGTCGGTGGACGCAGGCATCCGGAACGGCTGGAACTCTCCGATGAAGAACTGATTGCCAGGGTCTATCAGGATCTGGCGGAACTGATGGAACTCCCTGGATCGCCATCCTTTGCCCGGGTCCTGCGTCCCGAGAGCGGCATTCCACAACTGGAGGCGGGCTACCCGGGTCTGCTCTCCTGGCGCAGAGAACTGCAGGGCAACATGGAGGGTCTCCATGTCTGCGGCTTTGGCTGGCAGGGCATAGGCATCAACGATATGACCAAAGAGGCATGGAAGGCTGCTAAACGCATCCTGGCCAGGGAACTGGCGGAAAATGAGGAGCAGGAGGTCAAGGGCGTCTATTTCTAAGGTGGGTTTTACCCGCAACCCAATAATAATTGTCGTAGGAGCCCGCCCCTGCGGGCGATAATCACGGCTCAAGCAATTAGTCCCAATCGCCCGCAGGGGCGGGCTCCTACACTGTGCCTGAAAATTTTCTCGGAGTCTGCGCTTACCTGTTTTTTATGACAGAAATTCAGGAGTAAGGCACTAAGGCGCCCTTAAGTGCCCTTATGCCAAACCCTGAAAGGTAGCCCGAAGAGAACCCGACCTGCCGGTTGCCGGGATGGAGAAGAATCTCAACCTTGCTTCAACTTACGACTGAGGATGTCAATCTGCTCACGGATGGAGTTCTTTTGGGAACGGTCACGGGTGATGACCTTGACGGCATGCAGAACCGTAGAATGGTCGCGGTTATAGAGCGCCCCGATATCGGCCAGCGATTGATCGGTGTATTTACGAGTCAGATACATGGCTATCTGCCGGGGAAAGGTAATGGAACGTTTTCTTGACCGCGACTTCAGATCTTCGATGGAAACATTATACCGGCAGCCGACCATGTCCCGTATCAACTTGCCGTCCACCTGCACCGGCGCACCGACAAGACCACTCACCACTTCCCGGACAAGAGAGATATCGGGAGCCACATGCCGCAGGCAGGATTTTGCCTTAATGCCGATCAAAGCGCTTTCCATGCGTCGGACATCGCCTTTCAGGTTGCGGGCGAGATAATCCACCAGATCATCGGCAAGTTCCAGATCATGGGCCCCTGCCTTGTGGCGGATAATCCTGCTTCGGGTTTCATATTCGGGCGGCTTGATCCCGGCAACAAGGCCGGATGTCATGCGGGAGCGAAAATCTTCATCCAGATCCTTTAATTTACATGGCGCAACAGCGGATGTCAGGATGACCCGACGGCCAGACTTGATCAGATAATCAAGGACCGTGTTCAACTCTTCCTGCGTTTTATTTTTCCCGGTCAGGGTATGAATATCTTCAACAAGCAGTAGATCGCACTCCCGGACATATTTGCGGCTGAACTTTTCCATCGACTTTGCCCGGATATTTTTCACCATTTCGGCGGAAAACTGCTGGGCCGTCAAATAGTGCAGCCGGGTCGACGGGGCGGTATCAAAAACACGGTGCACAACCGCCTGGGTCAGATGACTCTTGCCAAGACCGGTGCCGCTGTTCATAAACAGACAGTTGCCATAAGAAAAATCATTCTTTGCCAGGGCATCACAGGCGGCCCGGGCAAGGACATTGGATTCGCCGACCATGAAATGATCAAAGGTGTAGGCAGGATGGAGCGAACGGACACGGCGCTTCGGAACCGTTGTTCCCGGCAGACGAAGCTGGCCGGATCTATCCTCAACAGGCGCGGCCGCGCCTTGGGCGGCAACGCTGAGAGAGACGGTAAGCGGGCTACCGGCAACCTCATCGGCAACGGTTCGGATGCGGTCAAGATAGCGTTCTTCGATCCAGGCACGGAAAAAACGATCCGGGGCTGTAATCCGCAGCTCCCTGTCATTTACTCTTTCACAGGCAAGTGGTTCTATCCACAGACCGAATTCATTTGCCGGAAGTGCCTTATGCAAAGACTCTCTGATCGTATTCCACAACATACCGCTCCCTTCTCCCTTTTGACTCTCGATAAACCAGCATAGCCGGCCCATTTTTTTTAACGTCACAGCCACAACCCAGATAAGCGTAGACTTCGACTATGAAAATACAACGGTCACAATCAATCCAAAAACACAGACGCTGATGTACCATGATCCCATAGAAATAGTCCGGCAAGAGGACAGGGGCAGGGTAACAGCAATAAACCGATCATGATGGTGGAAAGAACCCGTCAAAATGATGAGGATATTGGTAGTCAAAAAGGAGTCAATGGTCAAAAGCGGTTTGGCCTGATTTGACCTAAAATCTTCAGGACGGGAGGACAAAATACGCCTTCCTGCAGGCAAGAGGATTTAGGAGGATTGATAGCCCTCAAAGGGGCATAAATGCGTAGTATTCACTACAGAACATCATATCTTCTTTGATATCATACGGTTACATGAAAAACAGACAAATTATCCACAACTTTTCAACAAATATTTTTCTCTTTATATCTTCACATATCTACAAAATACTATTAAATACTCACCATAGAATGAAAATAAACCCCTACTGTTTTTAACTCCGCGCCGCTGCATTTTTTTCTGATTGACCATGATTCAGAAAAAAAAGTATCAAATATAAACTGTACTGAAAAGAGGAAAAAACACCACCAGGCGGCGCAAAAAAACTACATCAGGGGTAACTGCTTACAGGGCGCGGGCCAGGGTAAAGACTTCCACTCTTGCGGCACAGGCTTTTTGCAAAATTCTGCTGCACTCAACCACGGTGGATCCGGTGGTGAGGACATCATCAACCAACAGAATTGATCTTCCGTCCACACCACCGGGAACATTCAGGCAAAATGCGCCTTTGAGGTTTTTTCTTCGCTCTTTACCGCTTAAATTCGTCTGTGGAATGGTATTGCGTATCCTGCACAGACCGGCCGCCACAATTCTATCCTTCCACCCGGGAAAACATGACCGGGCGAGGAGCAGGGACTGATTAAACCCCCTTTGCCTTAATCTGCGGCCATGCAGGGGAACGGGCAGGATCAAATCCGGACGGGAGAGTGAGGAACAGGCGCTGGAATTTCGTGCCAGAACACCAAGGGTTGCAAGACCGGTCAGACGACGACCGAATTTCACCTGATGAATCAGGGTAACCAGGGGTTCCTGATACGAAAACGCGGAGCGGACAAGGTCAAAAGGAGATTTCCCTGCAAGACAGTTGCCGCAGAGATGGTCCTCGCCGGCGGCAAAGGGCATGCCGCAGCAGAGACACAAAGGAGAGACGAGGGGAACGAGCCGGGAAACACAGTCACTGCAGAGAAGCGGCAGCCGATAACGGCCGAGTAGTGTCTCGCAGGCAAGACAACGGGCGGGAAACAGTACATCCTGTACACCGGCAAGCAGAGACATGGCCGGTCTCACTCAGGATGAACCAGCATAGCTGGACCAGGTAAACGGAACGTAGTGAAGACTCCGAATTGGCCGGCCACAAGAAATAATGAAAACAATCTGTTCCAGACATTTTTGTTTACCCGCAGAGCGGGCACATACCTTCATAGAACAACCGAAGATTACAATGTTCCACCGCAGATCAGTGGCACAAGAAAGAGTGTTCTTGTAGCGCCACGCATTCTGCATGGTGCTACACATCATCCGGCGCTCTGCGCCATTTTTGTAAACCATCTCCTCCCGTTTTCCTGTGAACCATTATCCCCAAAAGGGCATACCCGGAAAACCGGGTATGCCTCCGGGACATTTCAGTGTAACGACTCACGGGGCAAGCAACAGGCTTGAATCTAAAAGAAATTTGATCGCAACGCACAACCGGGCAGGATCATCCCATGGCCGCCTGTAGGTTTTCATCGAGTTTGGCCAGAAATTCTTCGGTGGTCAAAAACTTCTGCCCACCACCGAGCAGCAGGGC